>CAZHBL010000434.1:0-5071 GCA_964530105.1 uncultured Pirellulales bacterium
AATGGTCGGTAAGTGTCGCCGGGCTGATTGTCGCGGGCCAGAGAGCATCTTTTTCCACGCGGTCTGAAAGCCGGCTTAACTTATCGGCAAGGCCCCTGGCCGTACCGTCATAGAAGAATTGCCCGGCTTCTTCGATTCGTCCGAGACCGAGGATTTCCGGATATGAAAGGCGGTTCGGCACGAGCGGATAAGCTCCGGCGGCGACAGCTTCGAGAATTCCGATGCCGAAGAATTCGTGGTTCGCAGTAGAGACCATAACATCGGCTTCACGTAGAGCGTGCTCATAGTCATCCCGGGTCTGCTGGTAACCCCAATAGTCGATAAGATGTTGAAAGCTGCGACGTGCCTGATCGAAGATTTCCGGCCGGTCCCGGAAGCTCTGGCCGATTACGCTGAGCCGGAACGGCACGTTTTTGGCCTTGAGGATTTCGAGAGCTTCGAAAAATCCTTCCGGATTTTTATCGTGCTCCCATCTCGCGGCCCAAAGGATACGCAGAGGCCCCGGCTCCCGCGGCTTCCGAGCAGGAAAATCCGCTATGCCGGGTGGATATACGGATGACTTGGCCCGAATTTTTTCAATCGCTTCGAGAGGCTGATGGTCCGGCATGGACTTAAGAAACCTCGCGAGGGCATCGAGGAACGAGTCTAAGTGGAATTGTGAATTGAACCAGACGGCGTCGGCCGCAAGCGCACCGGTCAGATTGGTCATTGCGAACTGATAGTCACGCTCATCCTCCACGCGTACCGGATAAGTCAACTGGTTCTCGTGAAAGTAAATGACTTTCGGCAGGCCGGCAATCCCGGCGGGGGCCAGGGCGGCGAATTCGGCAAGATTCAGCATGTCGCTGCAAAACAACATATCCCAGCTTTGGTTTTTTTCCGTCAGTTCGGCTGCCTGAGAAGCAAAAGTTATTGCCGAGTGACGCATGCGCCATTTCCACTTATGGGCCGGCAATGTAAGCAGCGTCCAGGTGTGTCCGCTCGCCTTTGAAAGCCCGTCTATAAAGGCCCTGTGACTGCCGCCGTAATATGGTTCCAGTGCCAGAATATTCATATCAACATATTATGCATATCGCAATACAAATCAAGTACAGCTTTGGACCCAAGCGACAGAAAACCAAAAGCGAAATAATAAGGTTGGTTTAAGCTTAGTTGCCGATATATTAGCTCATTATACTTATCCTGGGAAGGGACAGGAACTTGATGTTCTTAATTTGATGAAATGGGAGTAGTGGATCGGGCAAGGATTTGTCTTCGCCACGTCCTATCGCCGAAATTCTCCGTAAAGTCTGTAAGCTTTTGCTGGTGCTCGACGATTTGATGCAGTAAAATCCTTTTTTTGTCCTCTCGTGTAATGAAGTGACCAGCAAGGCATTTGAATATGTGATTCACCTCAGAGTACTCAATCTCGTGGGCTATTTCGTAGGCGTCATCGAGTGTCTCGACAGTACCAAGGGAGATTTTATTCAGTAAGAAAGTAATACTCGTGACACTGTCCATGAGCTGTTGGTCAGCGGCAGTTGCAAGTTGTTCGTCTGAGAGCGACATCTGGACTTTCTTTAATGTGTGTGCGTGTTTGGCTTCATCGTAGGCCAAATTCTGCCAGAATTTTGAGACATCGGGAACATGAGCGAATATCTTCGACAGTTGCAGGTAGATTTCATGTGCGCTATTCTCGGCTTCGATTGCGCTCTGGATGATGCCGCCAACTGTTCGCTTTTGATATGATATTGAGCCAGGCATTGTCTCGTTAGAGTTGTGTGATGTTGACATTTGTTAACCTCATTTATTTGACTGTTATTATATTTGTCAGTAAGAAAATCGGCCCTGTCATCTACGATTTATCGGTCGAAAATAAAAGCAACTTAACTAAAACTTGACTGTTAACAAGAAATAAGGCGAAGTTGAAAAGGCAATGTTAATTCATGCTCGG
This sequence comes from uncultured Pirellulales bacterium, assembly GCA_964530105.1. Classification (GTDB taxonomy): domain Bacteria; phylum Planctomycetota; class Phycisphaerae; order Sedimentisphaerales; family Anaerobacaceae; genus JAFGPJ01. Next base: position 1,934 of record CAZHBL010000434.1, read on the forward strand.
TAGCTGGATATCTCGACTCCATTTCCCTTTGATTTTGCTCAAAGTCCGATGCTGTGTTCAATATGAAATGTGGGGCAAAGCAGCAATAAAAGAAAAGGCCTTTCAGGCCATTTTGGGATATCAACTACAACCTTGATAATATTTTCCCCAGATAGGACATTTGCTACATTTGATTTTGACAACCGGCATCTTTTAGAATAGATTGACGTGCTTAAGTTAGAATCTATGGACATATTCGCTAATAGATTGAGAAGGAAAAATAAGAATGTTTCGGTTCTACGAGAAACGGCAGGCTGTTAATATCATAAAGATAATTGCACTACCAATAATTTGCTCTGCCTTGACGGGCTGCTCGGTCCTGAGCGGCCCACGAATATGGCGACAGACAGGTCCGGAAGTCCCTGAGCTGTTGGTATTCGACAACACCATGAAGGACTTCATGATATCGAATAAGGTCTCGGCGGGTTCATTGGCAATAACGTATAAGAGCCGGCTCGTTTTTGCGAGAGGTTACACATGGTCGAAAGCGAACTCGCCGGCGACGGAGCCCACATCGCTTTTCCGGATAGCGAGCCTTTCCAAGCCTATTACATCGGCCGGTATATTAAAATTAGTCGAGGAAAATCAGCTCAGACTCGATGATAAATTTATTGACATTCTGCCGTTCGGAACACCTGAGGGACAAACCCCCGATCCCAATCTGGGGAAGGTGACAATTCTGTATCTGCTTGAGCATCTCGGAGGCTGGGACCGTGACAAGGCGTTCGATCCGATGTTTGCGGACAAAAAAATAAGCAAAGCCCTCGGTGTGCCGCTGCCGATAACTCAGGCCGATATTATCACATTCATGAACGGACAGCCTTTGCAGTACGAGCCCGGCACGAAATGCGTTTACAGCAATTACGGCTATTGCCTGCTGGGAAGGGTGATTGAGCAGAAAACCGGCCTGGGCTACGAAGAATATATCAAAAAATTTATCTTATCGCCGCTCGGAATCACGAGGATGCAAATCGGGCACTCGAATCTTGAGGACCGCGCGCCGGGGGAAGTGACATACGAATCGAAACGCGAGTCCGTTTACGGTGCATTCAACCTGGAGAACATGGACTCGCACGGGGGATGGATTGCTTCGGCGCCGGACCTGGCGCGATTCGCCGCTGCGTTTGACAAGCCGGATAGCAGTCCTATCCTTTCGGCAGCGTCCATCGAAACGATATTTTCACTCCCGGCAACGATTGCCCGTGAGAATTACAAGTCCGGCGAGTACTATTATGCCTGCGGCTGGGAAGTCAGGGATTACGGCAACGGACGCCGGAATACCTGGCACACCGGCAGCCTGCCAGGATGCTACACCTTCATGTCAAGATGGTCGAACGGAGTCAACTGCGTCGTCCTGTTCAATAAAAGAGGCCCCGGTTTCGAAAAGATCGATCCGATACTTTCGGATACCGTCAAATCCATATCCAACTGGCCGGACCATGACCTGTTTCCCGAAATGCTAAAAACGAAAGCCAGACCAGTAGAAAGTCAAAAGTGAAAACAGGTCCTAAGTAAAATCGAAGGAGGAAAAAAGGAGGTGGATTCAAGAAATATTTTGACGGGATTTATAAACTCAGATAGCCCAGGGCTGTGGGGCATCTGTTTCATTCCATATTTCGTTTGACACAGACTGGCACAAGATTTACACTTTCCGATATCAAGCACAGCTTCGAGTCCTTCCTCTCACGTTCAGTTGACCTTCTAACGCCGGAAGCAATCAGTAAGTATATCAGGGATGAAGTTCTCGCCCAGGCAGAATATGTTTATGAAAAATGACAGTGAAGTTTAGATATGCAAACTCTTTGAATAATTGTCTTGCCTTATTGTCGTATGCTTTTGCGGCGTCGATTTCGTTTGAGAAGGAGCCGATGTATACTTTTCTGCCGTTGCATTGAATTCTAACTTTCCATTTTCTTTGGATTTTGTCCCATTCGAGGCCTTTGTATTTCGAGCGCGTTTTCGCTTTTGTCTTGGGTCGATTGCAGAGGTTTTGCGAGACGGTGGCGGGACGGATATTCGCCGCCCGATTGTCGAGGCCGTTGCCGTTTTTATGGTCGCAGAGCATGTGTTTCGGGACATCGATAACCTCGCGGTGCATCCATATTTTTTTTCTTCGGTCGCCCGGTCGGGAGCGCTGCCAGCGGGCGGCGTATGAACTGGTCGGACTCTTAGACAGATGCCATCTGTATTTAGAAAGGCGCTCGTAATCTTCGGGATCGACTATCGCGAATTTGCCCTGTGTCAGCGGGATTTTCCTGAAGGCGCAGCCGTAGCGCAGCCTGCGATACAAAAGAACAGGAAGAACCAGTAACTGTTCAATCCATGTCGGAATGTTGATAACAATCTGAATAATATCCCCCGTTTGTTATTCTGAATCCCTCGCTGCGCACGAGGATAAACTCAGCAGAGAATCTCAACAACCTTTCACCCTCTGTCATCCTGAGCGGAGCGAAGGATCTCAACGCTTACGACGTTGTAGCAATGCATCGGTTGGTTATACTCCCGTAGCGTTGAGATTCTTCGGCTGCGCCTCAGAATGACAGTGCTGTGCTACCATATTCACTTTTCAGGCGACCGGCTCTCGACTCCAGGGACCAAAAAGCAGCGCCTCTATAATTGGAGCTACCCGCGCTTTTGATGCGAAAATCTACAAAAATGTAGACGCTGTTTTCACCGTAAGTCTTTACCTGGTATGGAATAAAAAAATATTTCAAATTTCCGATTTTAGTTTTCAACTACCATCGCTTTTGGTCGAAATTCGTGCCCTGAAAGAGCCAGCAAGAACGTGATTGGACATGATAAAAGCGGCAGAAAAAATGGGCTTGCCCGGCAGGTGTTCTTTGAGTACCATATTAACTTAAATAAAATTAGTAACGTGCCGGGCCGTCGCGTTACGACGGTGGCTCGAAGTTACATGAAGGAGTATGAACATGAATAGAGAAAGAATCACACGTCGTGAGTTCCTCATGGGCACGGCTGCTTTGGCCGGCACCGTTTTGCTGTCATCCTGCAGTACCGGCCCGCTCGCCAAAAAACAACCGCCGACTGCTGTGGACCAGGTCACGTTAGGCAAGACGGGATTGAAGCTGAGCCGGCTCG
>CAZHBL010000435.1:0-5061 GCA_964530105.1 uncultured Pirellulales bacterium
CGCACGGGTTATAGCCGGCGGGCTTCATACATGGGGCTGCTGCTCGCACTGCGCCATAGGCGTAGCTGCAAGAACCGGTAACGACATCGAAGTCCATGAAAAGGACCGCCTGACCGGCGAGGAAATCATCGTCAAAACGCTGGACGGTAAGGTGGCTTCGCTCGAACCGGCGACCGCCGTGGCATGGTTTGGCCGGCGGCAAAAGCCGGACGGCACCTGGGGTTCGGCCGGATGTTTCCACCAGGGCTTCTTCGTTAATGCGGATAACCTTAAAAAATGGATCGAGCAGAATCCTTACGAAACGGGCAGGCTGATCAGCATCAGCCAGGCCCTAGCCGATAAAATGAAACTGTCGCCCCAGCAAATCCAAAAGGCCTGCAAGATCGGCGAATGTGTCCCAAAAATATAGGAAATAGGAAGCAAATAGCGGATGGAAAAACTTTTTATAACGCTTACACATGCCGTTGAAGGCACGGCCCTGATAGCTCTGGCCGCCGCCTTTATATGGGGGATACTGAGCATACTTCTCAGCCCGTGTCACTTATCGAGCATCCCTCTTATCGTAGGATTTATCGGTCAGCAGGGAAAAATGTCGGCCAAACGGGCCTTCATCACATCGACACTTTTCGCAGTCGGCATTCTCATTACAATAGGCGCGATCGGGGCCGTTACTGCCGCTTTGGGCAGAATGATGGGCGACATCGGCCCATACAGTAATTACATCGTGGCCGTCATCTTTTTCATTGTCGGCCTGCACCTTCTGGATGTAATTCCAATGCCCTTCTCAGGCCCGGGCCGGATCGGTATGAAACGCAAAGGCATGCTGGCAGCTTTCATCCTCGGCCTTGTGTTCGGTATCGCACTTGGACCGTGTACTTTCGCCTTTATGGCCCCGATACTTACCCTAACGTTCAAAATCGCTTCAACAAATCTGGTCTACGGCATCGCCCTGCTTGTCGTCTATGGCGTAGGCCACTGCTCCGTGATTGTATTGGCCGGCACGTACACCGAACTTGTCCAGCGTTACATGAACTGGAACGAGAAATCCAAAGGAACTGTCATCCTCAAAAAAATCTGCGGCGTCCTCGTCCTGCTCGGCGGTCTCTACCTGATTTTCATCGCCGCTTAAGAATATCCCGCCTTCCATCCGTTTTTGCTGGCATCCCGGACATGATCTGGTATCATATCGGACGAATTGAAAGACCGTATATTGTCAAGCGGGTGAAATTTAGTCTCCGCACAACTATTGGAGTATAATGAATGAATCCAGGTATTTTTAAGGCATACGATATAAGAGGTGTTTATCCCGACCATCTTAATGAGGAGGATGCGTGGAAAATAGGCTGCGCTACGGCCCGATTTCTGAGGTCGCTTCTTCGCGGTTATCAGCGGGGCCAGACTGCTTCTCAGTCACTGTGCGTCGGCCGCGACATGAGAACGCACAGCGAAGCGATAGCCAAGGCCCTTATCGAAGGAATGAACTCCTCAGGCGCAAATGTCATAGATATAGGAATGATTGATACGCCCCAGATGTATTTCGCAATCAATCATTTTGGCACGTGCGGCGGTGTTCAGGTGACAGCTTCGCATAATCCTGCCAAATATAACGGTTTCAAGATATCCGGCCTGGACGCCAAGCCGATCGGCGGCGATACCGGCCTGAAAGATATAGAGCATATCGCAATGGCCCTGCTTCATACCAAAGGCAAGCCCACCGGTTCGGTCGAGAGCCGAGATTTGACCGCTGAATACAAAAAGCACGTACTGAAGTTTCTCAGGTCGAACGTAAAGAAAATGAAGATTACTATCGATGCTTCCAATGGAATGGCGGGCAAGATGGTGCCGGCGATATTCGGCAAGCTGCCGGTGGAAATAATCGAACTTAACTTCGAGCACACCGGCAAATTCAAACATGAGCCGAATCCGCTGGTCGAAAGTAATCTGGCCGAACTGAAAAAGGCGGTAAAGAAAAACAAGTGTGACTTCGGAGTATGCTTCGACGGTGACGCCGACAGACTGATGATGGTTGACGAGAAAAGCGATACTATCGGCTGCGACCTGATGACCGCTTTAATGGTACCCTACTTTCTTGAGAAAGAGCCGAAATCGACGGTTGTTTACGATTTGCGCAGCAGCAGAGTCGTCGTCGAGGAAATTATCAAGCACGGCGGCACGCCGCGAAGAGAAAGGGTGGGACACGCGTATATGAAGAAAGCCCTGCGTGATTCGCATGCCGTATTCGGCGGAGAACTTTCGGGGCATTTTTATTATCGCGACAATTTCTATGCCGACTCCGGCATGATTACGCTGGTGCACGTAATAAACATTGTCAGCGAAGCAAACATCCCGATAAGCGAGCTAATCAGTCCGTTGCGAAGATACCACAGCAGCGGCGAGATGAATTTCACGGTTGAAAACAAGCAAGCTAAAATGGACGAGCTGGCAAGAAGATACAGCGACGGGAAAATCGACCACCTGGACGGCGTAACAATCATGTACAAAGACTGGTGGTTTAATTGCAGGCCGAGTAATACTGAACCGCTTCTGCGATTAAATATAGAAGCCAAGAGCAAAGAGCTGCTCGATGAGAAACTGGCCGAAATAACCGAACAGCTCGGTAAGCCCGTATGATTGATTCATTTTGAATGCAGGTTCCCGTTTTTTCAGGGATGACAAAGGAATAATTAATCATGGAAATTAACACGAAAACATATCAGACACCAAACGGTCTCGTGGAAGGCGTGCAGACCAAATGGGCGGGATTTAATATCCTGCTGGTGACCGGCTCGAAGGGTTTTTTAGCCTGCCCCGCGATAGATATCCACGCCTGTGAAGGATATGGTGTCGCCGCAGCGATAGTGGAAAGCACGCCGGACAATCCGATAGGCACGCTGGAGCGATTTGGCAACCGAAAGGTTACAAAAGCAAACGCGAAAGCCAAAACCCTGGGTATTGAAGAAGGAATGAACGTGACCGAAGCCTTTGAGCTTATTGCGTAATCCGGAGGAAATCCGGTGAATTTTTTGCAAAACAGGAGATTATTATGAAAGAAAACAGTCTTTCCCGACGCCGATTCATAGCCGGTGCCAGTGTTGCGATCGGCGCTGTTATGACCAACCGAAGCAAAGCCATCGCATCCGGCGATAACAGCAAAGCAGGCTCCGTATCAAAAGTGCCGTTTCGCTACTGTTTCAACACCAGCACGATTCGCGGACAAAAGCTGAGCCTGGAAAAAGAGATCGAAATTACCGCCCAAGCAGGCTATAACGCAATCGAGCCCTGGGTTGAAAAGATCCACGCTTACGTCAGGGACGGCGGCAATCTCGTGGATATTCGCAGGAAAATCGGCGATACAGGCTTGACTGTCGAGAGTGCCATTTCCTTTTTTCAATGGATTGTGGACGACGACGCCGAGCGTGCCAAAGGCCTCGAACAAGTCAAGCGGGACATGGACGTGCTGGCCCAAATCGGCGGCAAACGCATAGCCGCGCCTCCGGCCGGCGCCACACGCCAGGTTGGGCTCGACCTGATGAAGGCCGCCGAGCGATATCGCGCGCTGCTGGAATTAGGTGATCGGATGAGCGTTGTGCCGCAGCTCGAGTTATGGGGTTCCTCGAAGAACCTGCACAGTTTGGGAGAGGTGATGTTTGTGGTAATTGAGAGCGGTCACCCGAAAGCATGTATGCTACCGGACGTTTTTCACATCTACAAAGGCGGATCCGATTTCAACGGCCTGAAACAGATAAGCGCCCACGCCATCGGGATTTTTCATATGAACGACTATCCTGCCGAGCCGCCGCGTGAGACGATAACCGACCGCGACCGTGTCTATCCCGGTGACGGTATCGCCCCGCTAACGCAAATCATCCGCGATCTGCAGACTAACGGCAGCCGGGCTTTCCTGTCGCTGGAGCTGTTCAATCCAACCTACTGGAAACAGGACCCGCTGGTTGTGGCGAAGACCGGTCTTGCGAAGATGAAGGATGCGGTAGACAAAGCAGTAGATGCAAGCTGAAACCGAAACTTTTACACTATCTTCGCACGAATCGAGCTAAAGTCACGACCGCATACACAATTGCGGTAAAAGAGGGGAAAACATGAAAACCAAAAAGTATTATCTCATTTTGGCTGTTGTAGCCGGACTTTTTTTCGCTGCGATTCCTTGCCGGGCAGAGCAATCTCCGTCCGGCGATAAACCTTTTTCAATCAACCAGCCCCATCCGGCTTTTGCCGGGATATATAAATTAAATGTCATTGTGCTGCGATATGGTGCAAAGCCCGACAAAGATATGCCATTTTGGGAGCAGCTCGAAACAGATGTAAAAGAAAAGTTACGTCGGGCTGGTATAGAATTAGACAAACCCACGGCAGATAACATTGTAAACATACCTGAGTTGAGGATTTACATCAGCACGCTCAGCCTCGAAGATTCGCAGCAGCACATATTCCACATTCGGACTGCACTGGCAAGGGCCGTCTGCCTTAAAAACGAACGAAATCCGGTTTTCAAGACCGACATCTGGCAGGCGGTTCCGGTAATTCAGGCCGTTTTGGCGGAAAACATAGCTGCTAATATAACCAACATTGTGCTGGAGCAGGTTGAAGGCTTTATCAACATATACAAAGCAACAAATCCAACCGGCACAAAATCATCGGATTCCGGCATAAACCAAACCGCTTCATCGAAAATCCCGGAGAAACAAGTCGAGAAAGATGAGGATTCGGCGATAAGCGAACAAAAATATGTCGCGTCGAAGAGCAGTTCCATCTTCCACAAGCCGGAATGTCGCTGGGCTCAGAACATCTCGCAGGAAAACCTCGTAACCTATAAGAGCAAAGAAGAAGCAATGAAAGCAGGGAAAAGACCCTGCAAAACATGCAATCCATAAGGACTGATTCCGTCCCGGGTAATAGAACCGGCGGAGAATTTTCGCATGAGACTTCAATTAATTTTATGTAAGGTAATGCAAAGGGAGGCGTATTTTTGTGCCGCCCGCTCAGAGAACGTCGTTGATATAGTTTTGATGCCGCAGGGCCTGCACGATGAGCCGGACAAGCTTC
>CAZHBL010000436.1:0-5051 GCA_964530105.1 uncultured Pirellulales bacterium
CATCTATCGGCAAGGCGGCTGAAAACCCTGAACAATTATTTCAACTGACCACTAGGTCGATTTGTCGCTTCGGCCTCGGCGAAAAGCCAGATGGATACGAACATCATAACATAAATAACCCGACTTTTCGCAAACAGCCCCAAAGCAGACATTACAGAACATTTCAATCTTAGACTCATTGCCCGATATCTCCTGTAATATGCGCTCGAGCCTGGACATTTTGAGAAGCCAGTCAATTACAGATTCAAATCAGGCACTTCGAGCATCTTATATACACAAGCTATCAGTATGCACTCCAGAGATACAATACCTGCGGCGTGCCAAGTTCGTACAGCGTGGTTCTGTCGAGTTTTAATAAGTTCGGCTTGCGGTAGCTCAAAAAGTCGGCGAAAGTAAAAGGCCTTCGATATTCCACCACCTGGGCAGCGTCAATCCCCGCCAGAGATTTAACCGATTCTATAGCCTCATCCAGATAGCCAATTCCATCTATCAGCTTTTCATCGAGGGCTTCCTGTGCACCATAAATACCGCCGTCAGCCAATCTTCTAACGTCGGCCGGCTTAAGCGACGCCTTTCTACCTTCACTAACAACCTGTACGAATCTCTCAAAGGCGGGAGTTATGAGCTTGTCCTGCATATACTGAAGCTCTTCCGGGGTCGGCTCCCTGAATGAACTTGGCCAATCCTTCTTCGGGCCAGACTTTACAGTAACAGGCAGAACTCCGAGCTTCTCTTCCAGCAGCTTCTGAACAACAAGATACCAGCTTATTACACCAATCGAGCCGGTAATTGTGGTCGGCTCAGCTATGATTTTCTCACACGCAACCGACGTGTAATATCCTCCCGAAGCGGCAACCCCCTGCATAAACGCAACAACCGGTATGTTTTCTTTGTCACGGAACTCCCTGATTTGATCGTATATCTGGTCGCTGGCCGAAATCGTTCCCCCAGGCGAATTCACACGAACAATCAATCCTTTCACTCGCCTGTCCCGACCGGCCACTTTAAGCTGCTGGTAAACATCGCTGGCAAGCTGGCCCTGGATAACGCCTTGTAACGTAATCACAGCTATTTTATTTCTCGAAGGCCCCTCTCGTATCACTTCTTCGGTGAGCATTCCTCTTTGTCCCGTAGCAAAGAGAGCAACAACGCCGATTAGTATCAAAAACATTGCTATATTGGCCATAACTGAAAATGCCAAAACAATGCCCCAGAAAATCTTCCACCCGGATCCTTTCCTTGCCGGTTTATTTGTTGTCGGGCCTGCGTTCAGGCTTGACACAGGCACTGAAGGCTGCGGTTCCATCCGGCTCGACATATTATTGTCCTGCTCAAAATCCATGATTTTACCTTTCAAAAAATCAACGCAGGTATTATAGACTCCATAATTTACACTGTCAATCTTCGAATAAAGTTGGTCGAAGCAGCAATAAATTTGAATCAGCAGCCACAGGCAGAATCTAGCGATTATCAATATTTCAGCAGAAAGCGGATTTAATCCATCCTGACAAACTTCTCATTAATTAAATTCGCCAGGCACTTTTAGGCTTCCGGCACTATGGTTATAGTAACATCTGCAACATGTACGTCTAACCCGGGTGGAGCATATAATATCTTAACTTTTTCAGCTCTGACACAAACGTTTCGAGTCGTCACGTCATTACTTAGTCTAAAAGGAACCTTCGGATTATCTATGGAACACGAATACTCTCCAGGTATCTTACCAGTAGGCTTTATTATGCATCCGAGTTCCAAATCAAAGTTATTCCTTATCTGAATTTCAGTACAACCCTCGAATGTCTCAAAACCTACTTGTTTAAGTTTGATAGACAGGTTTTGCACATCCAGCACTTCAACATACATACCAATATCCATTTTCACAGGAATTTGACATCTTCTCTGAGGAGTGAACAAAATTGAATAGAAATCTCTTGTTCTCCCTGTTGCTTTCATCGATACCGGCAGTAACGACAGAAATATAACCGCAATCAGACTTTTTCTTAACATTTTTCGACCTCCTTGCCTAATTCACGCAGTAAAGGGCATTTCGAGTATCAGTAATAAATCTTTAATATCTCCCTGAAAAGCACACTTATCCACATGTCGGATTCGGAGGACCGCGAACTGAACTATTGATAATGATGATCGGAGGATAACAAATAAGCCTCTCTTCCCATTGGGTCGAGCGCTTGAAGAAAGTACTTAATCCGTTTTGTCCGGGTATGGCCGCGGACAATATCAAAAGAATCCGTTGACTACCTTTTCCTGCTTCCACGCCTCTATCTCCTTTTAGAGGCCCTCCTCCTTGAGAACATAGCTAACTAAACGGCCGAACCTGCAATCAGGTTTAAACTCATCCTTTATAAAGCTATGTGTGGTGTGTGTATCATTTACCAGATATGAACGGCACGTCAAGAAAAAAATGAAATTAAAGAACATATTCTGTGTTTTTTTAGGACGTTAACAATAAAACTGCAACTGAACAATACTTACGATTACTCCCAATACGAGCTTGTGGTCAGTTCTCCCAAATGAATTTTTGCGTTTTTGAGGGATTTAATGATTTGATCAATTTGCCGGCAACTTTTGCCGTTCCAGAGCCAGTTAAGGGTTCTTTCGATTCGGAGTTCGTCCAATTGACGCCGATCGCCGCAACTCAAATCGTCAGGCAGATTATATTCTTCAGCTTTTTGTAGCAGGACTGTGATACCGGCTATTGCTCCTAATGCCATATTTTTCGGCTCAATACCGTGTTCCAGGGCCAATTGCATCGTGCCGAATATCCGGCCGTCCATTTCGAGTTTCCGCACCACGTCACGGGTAATCCTGGCAATAGTATCGCCCAGGTACGGATTGGTCATTCGTGAGAGCAGGTCCTCGGCGTAATCTTTGAAGCCGGCTTCGGTAAAAAGCTCATCTCCGAGATAAGAATACTTTTTTACCAATGCCGCTCCGGACTCCTTCAAAAAAGCTTCTCTGCCAATTTGCATAACGACTTTATCGCCCTTAAGCTCGGTCATCGAAATGGCCCCCTTTATTGCACCGATAAAACCAAGTAGCGAATGTATTGCATTATGGCCGTACAGCTTGGCTTCTTCGAAAGGCAATAGGTCGTCCTTTTCGATGAAAACTTTTATGCCGGGCTTAAAACCGGCAATCTGCGTTCGGCTTACCAGGATTCTATTGAACTGCTCGACCAGAAAGGCCCGCTCGATACCCGGGGCTATGGTCTTGAGTTCCAGTTCGGCAATCTCGGTGGGGTCCGTAACAACTCTGCTCATTTTGCCGATTACCGTATTGAGAAATTGCACCTTTCCTTGTGACAGTGCAGCATTTTTTTCGCTAACGGCTTTTTCCAATATCTCTGCCGCGTGATTATTATTTTCCGCGGTGTAAATAATCTTTGCTTTGGCGCTGCTGTTTTTCAGACTCCCAGCTATCAGCGAAACAACGCTGTTGGCCACGCCGGCTCCATAGAAATTGACAGACGGCAGCGAAGTAACGATTTCCGTTGACTGCACCAGGGCATCGAGGAGGCTTTGCCTGTCCGCAGTAACGTTCGGATTCAACAGTTCCACATTGTCAATTCGCAACGGCTCTATGCCATCGGCCCCGGCGACATTTACATAATAGCTCCCCTTGTTAGCCCTGATGGCGTCAACCAAATTAGCATCGATCTCCGCAATGACCATCCGTGTAAAGTTGCCGCTTTGAAATGCCTCCTTGGCAAACAGCCCGCCTTGTATCGGCCCGAATCCGAAACCGGTTAATACATGCTCGGCCATCATTACTGACCTACGGCCTTCAAGAACTCATTGATCTGTTTTCTGTCCGTTAGAATCGTCATTTCCAGATCGTAGGTTCTGCTCTTACCCGGGGCGAGGTGGATGAGCTTTTTCTGCTTTCGAGCGTTGCCCTGGCCGATTGGCGGATTTGTCCCCGGCTCCAGGGCCGTCACATACTCGCCAGGCCCCCAGTGCTGCCAATTACTCAGCCACGGCAATTGTTTCTTTTTATACTTCAGAACAAGCGCCAAGCCGAGCTTTCGATTATATAGGCCGGCATTGCACATCCCCTTTTTATCTGCGGCCACGTCGATAAAAGCGCAGCCTTCGCCGCCCCCCCGATGACTGTCGAGCGGCCTCGAACACTTTCGGAAATTGCGTTTGCTGTTGAATACCGCATTATCCATGTCAAGTCCGCGCGATGCCCAGTCGCCCTTGCATATGATTTCGGTGTCTTCATCAACCAGCGGCCAGCCATAGTTGCAGTGATATAAGATCATATGCGGCGACGGCGTATTGCCGAGGTTCGTGACCACATCGTGAACTCGAATTGCCGGCTCACCAAGGGTACCTGATATCGTACGCCTTAATTCCAGATTCGGCCCGAACACACGAGACTGCCTGATCACGGCAGTAATGCTCATCTGAAATTTTCCCGCGAGCAGGTTCGGCTGGACAACAGATTCGATTCTCGCCGGAAGATTACTTATGCGCCCGTGCAGGCCGCGGTCACCGAATTCATCGCTTTCGGGACCTCCTATATGGGTCAGACCGCACGTCGTCAATAAACCACCGCCGAACGAATACAGCCATTCCAGTCCACGATTCGCGTCCGGCCGGGGAGCTGTTACACCCGCGTGGCTCAGCCAGGCAAGACTGTACTGATTATAGAAAGCATCAACGATATCCAGCCCTCTGTCGATTACTACCTTATACCGAAGGCCGGCCCCGGTGTTCACCCAGGCGATTCGCGTCCCTTTACCAGGGCCGTTGTCCAGAACCGAGGTTTCAATACCTCCTATCTGGGCTACATTATTAACTTTGTCCTGCCAGTTAAATCCCTGATCCTTTTTGGCCATCTGTATTCCCTTTCCTTTCTAAAATCGCCTAACTCAAAGCATCCTGCAGCTCGTCGAAACTCTGATACGCCACGTCGCTTCTAACGACCTTAAGCATCTTCTCATAGGCGTGGATGTTGCCGTACCTGTCTTCGAGCGGGGCTTTGATAAACATCGACGCGAACAAATTGCCCATCTGCACCGCTTC
>CAZHBL010000437.1:0-5043 GCA_964530105.1 uncultured Pirellulales bacterium
ATTTCCTGACAAGCTGCTGATTGAGGGCGTGGCCGCTCTTATAGGCGACAATCCTTCCTTTCACGGCCCGGCCGACAAGCGCCAGATCACCTACTAAATCGGCAAGCTTATGCCTGACGCACTCATTGGGAAACCTGTAATTGTTCTTAATCGGTCCATCCGAGTTGATGACCAGCAGGTCTCGCGGGCCGATGTGCGTTCCCATGCCGCGGGCCTGAAACTGTTTTGCCTCTGCCTCAAGCAAAAATGTCCGGGCTGGTGCAAGATGCCTCTCGAAACTGTCAGGTGTGAGCTGACAACTGAAAATTTGCCTGCCGATGCCCGTATGCCCGCCGTAATCGAGATCGTACGTTAGACTCAATCCATCATCGGAATAAGGAAGGGCGTAAATACACGTATCACCGGCGGTAATGGTGATAGGTTTTCTGATTACGTACTCTTTTCGGGTGATGTTTTGCTCAATTAATCCTGTGCGTTTGAGGATCTTGAAATACTCTGCGCAACTGCAGTCCGGAGCCGGTAATTCCGGGCCATTCACTTCTATAATCATGTTATCGATCTCAAGTGCGTTCACTGCGGCCAAACAATGCTCGATGGTTTCTATACTAACCGAGCCTTTCTTGATCGATGTGCGGCGGCTGCGCTCGGCAAGATTTGACGCTACGGCACTAATCCGCACCGGCTCAGGGACATCGGTCCGGACGAAAATTATGCCCGAATCTGCAGGAGCAGGGCGGAAGAGTATCCTGGCTTCCTTGCCCCCGAACAGGCCGCGTCCACGTATCCTGCTTTCACTTTTTATCGTCTTCTGCAGCTTCAAGTTTTTCTATCCTCTTGCCCAGTTGCTTGAGCTGCTTCGCCATCTTTGGCAGACGCAGGATCAAGCCGATTGTTCGCATTGCGTCTTCTATCTTAATCGCCGGTGTCCAGGCCAGTTTCTGACCGGCCGGTACGTTGTTAATCACGCCGGCCTGAGCGCTAATCATCGTGCCATCACCTATTTCTATATTGTCGGCCAGCCCGACCTGACCGCCTAACACGACACCGTCGCCGAGCTTGCAACTGCCGGCAATACCGGCCTGAGCTACTATCAGGCAGCATTTGCCGATGACCACGTTATGAGCGATTTGTACGAGGTTATCTATCTTTGTCCCTGCTCCGATAATGGTATTTCCGAATTTGGCCCTGTCAATGCAGCAATTGGCTCCTATCTCGACAAAGTCTTCTATAATCACGCCGCCGTTATGCGGAATCAGTCTGTGAGCGCCGTCGATGAATGAATATCCGAAGCCGGTCGAGCCGATCGTGCTGTTTGCCTGAACGATGACGTCGTTGCCTAAGCGGCAGTTGTGGTATATGACGATGTTGCTCTCGAGACGACAATGCTCACCCAGCTTTGAATTCTCACCTATTTTGCACCCGCTGCCGATTATGGTATTTTGCCCGATTTCGACTCCATCGTCAATAACTACGCCCGCGCCGACAGAGACACCTTTGGCTATTTTGACGTTGCCGGCGACTTTGGCTGTCGGATCAATACCTTCGACTGCGGCTTTGAGTCTGGGTGCAAAAATTCTCAGGGTTTCAATGAGAGCGGCATTAACATTTTTGACGACCAATTGTGGCTTGTCTAAGCCTTCGATACGTCCCGAGACAATGACTGCGCCTGCATGCGACTGGCTGAGCACGGCCTTATGTTTATCATCTGTGACGAAGGTAACTTCATTTTCGTCCGCCGTCTTAATCGGGCACACAGCGATAATCTGCCTGCCGATTACATTGGCGTTACCGGTTAGCTCGGCGCCGAGCCGCTTGGCTAATTGTTCAATCGTTAATTTCATTTTAAATCAAACAGTAAAGTGCGTCGCATGCATACGGATTTGTGGCATAGAAACCATACGGCAAGCCTGAGTCTTATGACTAACAAGTATCGGGCCCGTCAGTGACGGACATTCTTTGCTCCACTATTTAATTGATGAATTTCGATTCTTCTTTATCCAGCTCGGCGATGACTTCATCGGTTAGATCCAAACATCCTTTGCTGTATAATACTTTATTTGTACTGAGGGTCATAGCAAGCTCCTCATACCTTTGAATCGGAAATTCAGGTTCATCGCTCGCAAGTACCAGCGGCAGCGCTTTATCAGCGGCCAGAACTTTGGTTATAAGCAGGATCTCTTTATAGAGTTCTTGTGTCCATTGTTGGTGTTTTAATGCTTTCTGCTGGGGATTGAATTCCTGCATAGTTTTGAGGTCGTTCTGTTTTTGCAGGTACTCTTTATATTGTGCCAGATGGTCACTGGTGCCCGGTTTTAGGGCCCTTAGCCCGGCAGCCAGCGCCTGGATCTCTCTGGATAGCTGTTCCTCCTCTGCATCCATTTTGCTGTTTTCAGCATTCGTTCTTTCTCTGTACTTTTCAGTTGCCTTACATTCACGCAATGCCCGCCTGACATCGACGATGCCGATCGGGAGGACCGTATCATTAGTCTTTACTTGGGCCATGCTGTATTCATGGACCAATAACAAAACCACTACGCCCATTAAGCAACCCAAAATTGTCGTTTTGATCTTCATAAAATTTTCCTTTCTCGATTTAGGCTATTATTGACAGTTCGATAATCAATTTTAATACAGTCTTCCCATATAGAAACTGAAGACCTGTGTTTCGTCTTCTTCATCTTTCATAAATGGCGTGGCAAACTCGAACCTCATCGGCACGCGTGTGCCGAGCAGTTGAGGTATAGATATTTCTATGCCCGCCCCAATCGAGGCGCGGTACCTGCCGGTATCGATCGTTCCGCTGTCCATGAAAAACAACGCACCAATGTTCTCGCCGATTAAGGGCACGGTTATCTCGGTATTGGCCAGGAATATCCAGTCACTGCCTATCGGGTCTTTTCGCACCGGATTAAGAACATTTGTCTGCAGGCCTCTTGTGCTTACCCCCCTGTACTCGAAACCCCTTATGCCATAAGTGCTTGTACCGCCGGCGTAAAACTTTTCGAAAGGAGGCGCTTCTGATACGGTTGTGGCAGCGAGCAGCTTCAGTGCCAGGACGGTTCTTCGTTCGAGCAAGTCCTCATAAAGTGTTCTGTATCCAACGGTGCTGCCTTTTAATATTCCGAAGTCATGGTCACCGGTTACCTGTTCGTAGCTGACATCGAAGCGATAGCCACCACTTGGTAGATATCGATCGTTCCTCATATCTCTGCCGATGCCAAGCTTTGCCCCTAAGAGCAGATTATACCCTTTAGCATCGACAATTTCCTGAGGCGCATCGAAATCAAGGTCATCGACCTCGACGTTCTCAACTCTAAAGCCGAAACTCGGTCGCCAGTGGTTTTTAAGCCGCTTCTCGAATCCGATATATCCTTCTTTCCTTTTTTCGTCGTAGCTTTCTCTCCACCGTTCGAAGCTCGATCCGACCACATCGAGTGACGTCGGTTTGTCCTGGAAGTATGGTTCCGTAAATGTCATCGAATAGTAGCTCATACGGGTTCCAGGCTCAAGCGCAATTCTCAGGCTCTGGCCGGCGCCTTTGAACGACCGCATTGTGATAAACTCATCGAGGCTTTCGGGCCAGTCCTGAATATCGAAATTACGCTGTTGCCAGATCAACTGGCCGATGACACCGCTATCGCTGCCCACGGCGACACCCGGATTCCACATCCCCGTCAGGCCTTCCTTGATGTCTACCACAGCATCTCTTCGGTCAGGGGCTCCCTCGGCCGGCTGAGTTGGTCTGATCATCGCCTCCTCAGACATTGTCGATATTTGAACATATCGTTCCAGTTGGCCGCCGCCATCTTTGGGGGCGATATTAGCGTTGTACAATTCACCCGGAGAAAAATCATATTCGTCCAGAATCCGCCGAATGACCTTATCATGGACATGTTCGTTACCTGTGATTTCAATCTTACCGATTCTAAACTGCCTGCCCTCGGTGATTTTGAACTCGATGTCCACAACGTTTACCTCCGGAACAAACCGGAGCTGCTGCTGGACCTCTGCATCCACATACCCATCCTCGCGATAAATCTTTAGAATACGCTTGGTATGTGCCTGGGCTTTACGTTGATAATAGGTTTGGCCGGTTTCTAAAGTAAGGCCTGCCAGAAGTGTCTCATCATCGAAGTGCGTATTGCCCTTGAGTGTGAAGTTTCTGACTTTATACAGCGGCCCTTCCTCAATGATGAATGTGATGTGAGTCTGGCCCTGGACTGTGATGCGGTGATTCAGAAATCCGCTTTCGTAATAAAGACTTCGCAGCTTTTCCACATCTGCGGCGATTTTCTCCTCGGTATAGTAGACCGGCCAGAGCAGCCAGCTCCTGGTCTTAGTCTTGATGGCATTTCTAAGATCGCTTGTCTTGATGGCCTGGTTGCCCTTGAAGTTCACGGATTTAATTTGCATCCGCAGGCCCTCGAAAATGGTGTAGATGATTTTGCCTTCGGGCAGCTTCTTTTTATTCAGCGTCACTTCAGTATATGGAAAACCTTTTTTTCGGTAAAATTCCGCGATGATTCTTTTGCCGGACTCAGCCAAAATCGGATCGATGTAGTCACCCACTTCAAAGTCCAGCTCCTTCCGCAAAGTCTTGTCTTTATATTTGCGATTGTTCTCAAATTCGATTGATTTGATAACGCCTTTTTTGTCGCCGTCTATGGCAATATTATTTGTGCTATTGTTTTCCGCGAGGCTTGAAGTCGATGCACAAATCACTTCCAGATCCGAAAGTGCAGTCGATAGAAGAACAATCAATATCATATTTCGTATTTTATATCTCATGTTTTGCGTATCGTGAATGTAAAGACCATGCACGAATTACTGCCCTCAGTCTAAAATGGTGCCACTTGTTCTCCTACCCGGGCGGCGTTCTCAAATCGTGTAATTTTTTCCCTGAAAGTTAGTTTGACAGTTCCTGTTGGTCCGTTTCGCTGCTTGGCGATGATCAATTCAGCCGTATTATCCTCCTCGTAATCCTCCTCTCCACGATGGTAATAATCTTCGCGGTGCAGAAGCATCACAACGTCTGCGTCCTGC
>CAZHBL010000438.1:0-5039 GCA_964530105.1 uncultured Pirellulales bacterium
GTGCTTCTTCGGCTAAAATTGACCCCAAATCTCTATCTGTGAGAAATGCGGGTTAACGGATATTCTGTAAGCAGGGGCTTTTGAGTCTGCTGTTGAATGGCAAGAAAAAAGCAAAATCCTTTTAAGCAAAGATGAGGATTCAAAGGATGAAGTGAAAAAAATTCAAGGAGCGTTTCAGACTATATCAATCTTATGAGCCCTACCGTGAAAATCCTTAAAACTATTGTCAGGCTGATCCTTTTACCTTTTTGCTTTCGATACGTTCTGCATATAGATAGTATATTCCGGGCCCGAAAGATATCAGCATGACTGCAAGGCCGGCTGCTATTCCCGCGGCTGTTATCCCGTGAGCACAACATACATCTTTATGTCTGACGATGATATGGCTTGGTAAAGCAATGAGCAGTTCAAGTATTGTTCCGCGAAGGAGCCACTTCATCAGTCTGCGTATATAGCTGTCCGGATCGGTATTGCGTGCGAAAGTCCGGAATATACACGACCATATCAACCAATTGACCAGGAGAAACATCAACGCAAGTAAGAAGACTATGCCCTCAATGGAATAGTCTCCAAATACTGCTGCGACAATTGACCATATCATGCCGAGAACTACTATAGCAAATAAAGCACCGGCTGCAATAGCGGTAATCCACACTCCCCTTTGCGGTCTGGGCCTTTGTTTTACAATCCTGACCGGAATAATCAAGAGAAATGCCTCGCTCATAATGACAATTCCACAGAATATTTAGAACGCCCAGACCTGACTATAAAGCTCGATGAAAAAGTCGGGGAAGTCCACAAGGTCTGGATTATCTGCACCGCCGAGCCACATTGCGATGAATTATACTATGGGCATGAAAACAACAGTTACCCACGATGTATACAGAATAACAACTATGATAGGCCATCTTTTCCTTGCAAACCATGGTAAAATCACTAAGGCAGTGAATACTGTCTGGATCATGATCCATATGACGAATTCTGATTGGGGAATCAACCAAAAACAATGGCTTGAACTATTGCAATCTGATACAGTATTTGGGTATCATAGAAGGTGTACCTTACAGGAGCATAGGCTACGAAGTCAAATAGGAGATTCCGGATGAATAGAGATCATAAAGACGTGGCAACTTCAAGGCATGTGATACAGTTACCGGTAATGTCCATTGCACTCCGTAAGGAGTCCATAGGACTGCTGTTTTTGCTGGTCCTGGCTGGTTCTTGTCGAACGCCAGATTATTACGGCACCGAGCCGGTGGGTGAAATAAGTTCACGAAGATATGTCACACCGGTTCATCAGGTACTTACACCGGTCGGCGTCCAGGTGGAACTGCCGGGTATGAGGCCGCAAGCCGTGGCGTTGAGTCCCGACTCCTCGCTGCTCGCCACTTCGGGCAAAACACAGGAACTAGTTCTGATCGATTCACAGACTGGTGAAATCAAACAGAACGTTCCATTGCCTTCGAGCGAAGCCAGAAGCCTTGACGCCGTTTCCTCTCATATCCTCAAGCCCGACAAATCCGGCCAGCTCAGCTACACCGGGCTGATATTCAGTCCGGACGGATCCCGCATTTACCTGTCCAATGTCAATGGCGACATAAAGGTTTTCCGCGTCAGTCGAGATGGTCAGGTCAGCGGTCTGTTTTCCATCCCTTTGCCTGCTGCCAATGCTCCGAATCGTAAGGAGGAGATCCCGGCCGGTCTGGCGATTTCCCAGGATGGACGTCAATTATACGTCGTGTTGAATTTATCCAATCGCCTGGCGGAGATCGATACTGCCACCGGCAAAATGCTCCGGTCGTGGCCGGTGGGAGTTGCGCCCTATGATGTGGTCCTTGCTGGCGACAAAGCATATGTAAGCAACTGGGGCGGTCGTTTTCCGGATAATTACAGTCTCACCGGACCGGCTGGTCAAGGTACGCGAGTACGCGTTGACGCGGTGCGTCACATTGCCAGTGAAGGCTCTGTTTCTGTGATCCGTCTCTCCGTAAGGAGTCCCGAGGACAACCAGCAAACACCTGTCAATCAGATTATTGTCGGCCTGCATTCATCCGGTATAGTAAGGTCGCCCGATGGGCGCCATGTAGTAGTAGCGAATGCCGGCAGTGATACGCTGAGTGTAATCGATACACATACGGATAAGGTAATTGAAACTATCTGGGCCAAACCAAGTCCAGCCGACCTGTTCGGGGCGAGCCCCAATGCACTTACGTTCAATCCGTCTGGTGACACTCTCTTTGTCGCCAACGGTACTCAGAATGCCATCGCCGTATTCCGCTTCCATCCCGTCGAGTCAAAACTTCTGGGACTGATCCCCGTAGGGTGGTTTCCCGGCGCAGTCGCCTATGATGCCGCACGCCATCGGCTTGTTGTGGCCAATATCAAAGGAGTCGGCTCGACACGCGGCCTCAAGGAGGAGCGGGCCGGCCAATTCAATACCTATCAGTATCACGGGACCCTGTCCCTTGTACCCGTTCCCAGGGCTAAGGAGCTTGCGACCTTGACGCGCCAGGTACTCGACAACTATCGATATCCCTTGCTGAAGAAGGCCAAACAGCCGGCGCGACCGAACCAGCCTGCGCGATCCATTCCGGAAAGGGTCGGCGAGCCGTCCGTCTTTGACCACGTGGTTTACATCATTAAGGAAAACCGGACCTATGACCAGGTCCTCGGGGATATACCAGAAGGAAACGGCGATCCATCGCTGTGCGTCTTCGGCGCCGAGATTTCTCCCAATCAGCACAAGATGGTGCGTCAGTTCGTTCTGCTGGACAACATCTATTGTTCCGGGATTCTCAGTGCTGACGGCCACCAATGGTCGGATTCCGCGTTCGCCACCGACTATATGGAAAAGTCTTTCGCGGGTTTTCCTCGCAGCTATCCCGACGGCATGGAAGACAACAATGTGGATGCACTGGCTTATGCCCCCTCCGGTTTCATCTGGGACAACGCCATTGCGCGGGGTAAGTCGCTGCGAGTCTATGGTGAATTCGCTATTACCGAAACTTCCTGGGCGGTTCCCGGCAGGAAAAACCCGCCGAAGTTCCTGGACTACTACAGTGATTTTGTCGACCAGACTCATCTGATCAACATTTCCAGCCGTCCCGGCATTGAATCGCTGCGGCCCTACATCAACACCCAGACAGTCGGCTGGGACATGGACATCCCCGATGTGTTCCGGGCCGCACAGTTCATCAAAGAGTTGCGTGCGTACGAACGCAAAGGCGAGTTTCCTAATTTAATCATCATCTGTCTGCCGGATGATCATACGTCCGGAACCAAAGCCGGCTCGCCCACACCGGCGGCCCAGGTGGCGGACAACGACCTGGCGTTCGGGCAAATCGTAGAGGCGATCAGTCATAGCCGATTCTGGAGCAAGACCTGCATCTTCGCAATTGAAGATGACCCTCAGAATGGCTGGGATCACGTCAGCGGGTTTCGCACGACGGCCTATGTTATTAGCCCTTATACCAGGCGGAACGCTGTTGTCAGCACTCAGTATAATCAGACAAGCATACTCCGCAGTATTGAGCTTATCCTGGGTCTGCCGCCCATGAATCAGATCGATGCCACTGCTACGGCTATGAGCGACTGTTTTACCGATGTGCCTGACTTCACTCCTTATGTCGTAGTGCCCGCGAATGTTCCGCTCGACCAGATGAATCCGGATCCCAAGAAGATCTCGAACGCCACACTACGCAAGGATGCGATCGCCTCCGCCAGACTGCCTCTGGAAGAAGTCGATCGATGCCCGGAAGATGTATTGAATCGGATTATCTGGCGTACCATGAAAGGTCTGCATGAGCCGTATCCGCGATGGGCCGTGACTGCTGATCCTGAGGATTCTGAGGCCCATCGACTATGAAGTCGAATCCACCCCCCTGACTGTCATGCTGTTGCAGTGCGTGCATAACTGAAATTTTGCTTATGGGGTGGTCCGCAAGGAGTGAACCGGTACTGATGGATGAGCAAACATTCTTATTGGAGACTTCTTGGCCATGTTGAATTAACAACGATGGCAAAACAATAAGTACGGGATGTTTCCAAACAGACTGACACTAACCGATAAGATAGAATGTATTTGGTTATGACGATAGGAATTTTTTGTGTTTGACTTTGAGCTCTTTATAGGTGCCCGAATCCGGTAGTTGCGTTTTTAACAATCCCTGCGAGGCCGGGACGATATGTAGAACTGCTGAAAATCGAGTTCTGGAATGGAGGGCAAAGGTCGCGGTGTTCCAAAATAGTAGGAAAATAGCTTTTTGAAGTATTTGTTCGATTTCGTTGTCGTTCTTTGCGATAAAACTCGCTGATTCCGACAGAATATTGTTGAGACTTAGATGAAATTACATTATTATAAGACTTGAAACTCGCAGGAGTGTTTCAGAGAAGTATATATGGGAAATCCCGATTAATAGAGTTGCGGATTTTATTGGGAGGATTCTACAATATGGCCAGCCACCATCGCAAGGGATTTACTTTAATAGAGCTTTTGGTTGTAATTTCCATCATAGCAATACTAATGGCTATACTAATACCGTCCTTGAATCGTGTCAGAAAGCAGGCGAAATTTATTGGCTGCAAAGCAAACCTCAAATCTTATGGCTTGATGGCATTCATGTACGCTGATGATTGTGATGGCATAATGCCCAATGCCTGGACTAGCTTTTACAATCAACGAACCTATCGCAACGAGCCCCATCGGTACTGCAGGTGGCATAATCCTGACTGGGACCTCGAAATGAATCCCCAGTACGCCGGCCCCTTTTGGCCCTATTTGGAGGGTAAAGATATTCACATTTGTCCATCCTTTCCCAGAATCGCTAAAATATTCGGCCCTTATCATCCCGAACACGTCGAGGGCGTCCCCATTGTACCGAACTATAATTACTCCATGAATTCCTATCTAAGCGATAAAAAAATTATCAGTATCAAACATCATGCCGAAATTTTCTTCTTTGGTGAAGAAAATCTCTGGATCACTGCACCCTGATATGGAACGACCTCTGTCAAACGATATTTTTGGATTATTCTTAAAT
>CAZHBL010000439.1:0-5027 GCA_964530105.1 uncultured Pirellulales bacterium
ATCATACCATGGCAAAATATGAATGTGTAGCATAATCTATGTACTGGTTAGTAATTATAGCTCTTTGATAGTCTGGTTGATGGATGGAGGATGTATGGTGTATTGAATATACACTGTACTGCAAGCCCCTGCTTTGCTCAACACTCTCCTCCAGGCAGGGGCTTTTTTTTGCGGCACCAATTTAGCCGGTACAACACTCTATTGACTATATATCCAAAAGCCCATGGAAAATCCGGAATATAGACCTTATAGATCGGCCCAGCAATACCACAAACGCAACAAATCATCCTATCCATTCTGCTTGCGAAACTCGAATAAATGCTCCGGACCTCGATTACTCCATACTGCGTGCGCGTTTGTTCGACAGTGAACAGTTTATAAAATTATCCCTGATCTCATATCAGAACTTGCGAAGTCTAATATTTTTGAACTGAACGAGCATATTAGGGCCCTGATGCACCTGGAGTGCCAGCCTGCCTGATGGAATCCTTCGCGGGTCGTTGTCTTCGAGCTCACACATCACCACATCGTTAATCTTCAGTACAATCCGGCCGCCTCTGGCGCTGAAGGTGTAATCGTTCCACTGCTTCGGCTTGACGTGCTTGAGCAGCTCGTCCGGGTCTCCGACACTGCCGACGACGTTGATCTTGCCATCTTTGTCGATGACTACTTTCTGGCCCCTTTCTGCTAATATTTCTCTGAGGGTGTATTCCATAATCACGCCCGTCCAGCGACCATCTGCTGAAAAATCGGCCTGGCAGCCAACAAGCGCCTCAGGGTGCATAGCGGTGCGCTCAAAGCTCCTGAAATATATTCCCGAATTTCCGCTTTCGAGCCGGAACTTCAGGCGCAGTTCGAAGTCTTTCACATCGCCGCCCGTCCATATCAGAAAGTTGTTCTCCGATATGCGATTCTGCGGAGTAGTCTGTCCGGTGATTACGCCGTCAGTCACGGACCATATTTTAGGGTTACCCCTCCAGCCTAACAGGTCTCTGCCGTTGAAAAGTCTTATGAAACCCGGCTCGACGTTCAGTTTCGCGCTCGGCGTCGCATCGGCGTCCAAATCACCGGCGGCAAACTGGATGCCGTCAAGATAGAATTGCAGTATCGTCGGGTTCCACCATATCTCGGTGCGATGCCCAATAGCGGAATAGAATATTCTGCCCATGCCGTATTGTTTGATCCATGCCAGGCCGAAGTCATTGTCCTTACGGTAAACCCACGGCACCGACATATTGGTTTTATTGACGTCCAGCGACAGCAGTACCCTGAGTTTCTCCCGCGAGTACGGCTCACAGAACTGGAATATCTCATCGGCGAGTCGAAAATCCTTGCCGTCGAACGCCGCAAGGAGCGGATGGTCCGGCTCATCGAGCTTTATACCGACTTCCTCGTTCCACGGATGCCCCCAGTAGGACATGCCGAGCATCTCCTGAAATTCAGGCCAATCGGTATTGCCGCCGATGGCATGATGATAAGCCATAATCCCGCCACCTTGCGAGACCCATTCCAGCAGGCTCTTGCGAAGCAGTTTCTCGACTGCATCCTGATTTGGACCGTAAGCTTTGAATTTCTCCATGTCCTTTTCGGTCGGTCTTATCCATTGACCGTTACTGTTGTTCATAATAATTACGTCGAATTTTTTGAGATTCTCCGGCAGGTACATTGCCACGTCGTCGCTGATGACCGCCTCGAACGCTCCGGTTTTCTCGCCGAGCATCTTCATCGCATATTCGGCCTGCGGCACGCAGTAGCCTTTATGCGGACAGTTGTCCATAAAAGGCGTGTTCCATATCAAAACCCGGCGGGGCTTTTTCGGTGTAACACGGGCCTTCGAGGGAACCGCCACCCGGATTCGCTCGGCCTGCTGGTCCGTAAGCTGACCATGAGTGACACTTTGCAAAGCGAACAATACCACGATTGCGGAAATCTTTATATATGTATCCCTATTGAGCACAACTAATCTCCTTTCCCGCAGTTTATAAAGACCAGCCCTGCCGGTATTCATACCTAATGGCCTGGTCGGCTTCGGCGTTATTGACGATTTTCATTTCGATCGGATCGAACTCTATTGTCTCGCCGACCAGAGTAGCGACGTTGCCCAATAGCACGAACTCAGCGAGCGGGTCCGCGTAGTTGAAGTTCGACATGGCCGGCGGTCCTCCCTTGCAGGCATCGAGCCATTCCCGCTCGTGTCCACTGGATCGCGGCAGCGTTCGTGGTGGCCCTTCGAAGTCTTTGAACTTGTCTTCTGGAAGCAGGCTAAAAGACATATTGTGCCCCGTCGAATGAATCATTCCCTCGGTGCCGATAAGAAGGCAGCCGGCGAAGTCCGCCCATTTTTTCTCACCTGCGTCGCCCCAGTCCAGCGGTCTGCCCAGGAGCCTTTCAATCATCAGCCTTGACATCGGTGCCTTGCCGGGACCGTTGTACCAGTTTATTCTGACCGGCGGCATGTCACCCCTTGCCGGGAAATCATAGCGAATGATCTCCCATTTCGGAAGGGAGTGCTTGTGAACGCCTGAGACCTCCGGGTCGAGCCTCACCAAATTTTTCGCGGCCGAATCGGGTTGCTGGTTCCAGAGTGTATCGAGTCTCAAGGCTTTGAACGGCAGGTTCATCGTATGCGAGGCCCAGTTGCCCAGGTTGCCCGTGCCGAAATCGCGCCAGCCGTGCCAACTGCTGACCCAGCGTGAATTGTACGGCCGAAACTTAGCCGGCCCGAGCCACAGGTCCCAATGCAGGTACTCCGGCACAGGATGCTCGTCGGTCGGTACAGGCATGTCACCCGGCCCGCCGTTGGTATTCCAGGCGTGCACTTCGCGGACTTCGCCGATAACGCCGGCCTGAACAAGCTCGACCGCTCGGCGGAAGGCCTCGCTGCTTGTACCCTGATTGCCCATCTGGGTCGCGACCTTGCATTTTGCGGCCGTCCGTCGTATAGTGCGGGCCTCGGAAACGAGGTGGGTCAAGGGTTTTTCGCAATAAACGTGCTTGCCCATCTTCATCGCCGTGGCCGTTGCGGCGGCATGTGAATGGTCGGGTATGGCGATCACGACGGCATCTATTTGTTTATCCATTTCTTCCAGCATCTTGCGATAGTCGAAGTATTTTTTCGCTTGCGGAATCTCCTCGAACGATAAGCTTGCCTTCCTTTCGTTAACGTCGCACATAGCTACAACATTGGTGTTCAAATTAGGCATCGTATCCACGAACCACCTGCCGCGACCACCGACTCCGATCAGGGCGACGTTTAGTTTTTCGTTCGCCTGGTAGCTGCGAGCTGAGCTGCTGTTCTGCAAAATCAGCAGGCCCGTGCCGCCAAGTACCGTATTTCTAAGAAAAGCACGACGGTTAAGAAGTGATCTCATTTATCGATTACCTCCGCTCATTTTAAGTTTCAGTTGTGCAATTCAGCAGCTCTTCGAACCTTATCTGCATAACTACCTAGATTTACTGTCAATGCGAATACACGAACTTCATAATCCATAATCTTACTATAGAAGCATATGGAAATAAAAGGGTAAAAAGAAAAGGAAAAATGCAAAACAAAGCCAATTTCACAGCTTCGCCCCGTCGCCTGAGAAGATCGGCAAGAAAAAACCCGACCTCTATTCGGATCGGGCTTGTTAAGATTATATTACCTATTTTAACACTAAACTTAGAAAAGCTTTTGAGTAAAGCGAAAGAAAGGCAACAAAAACCGCTTAAATCGCTAACCTGAAAGCCGGCCGGCAGCTCGTTCCTCTATCCGGCCCGATTTATTGGCCGCCAGCCATCCTTTTCTTGCCCATCTCTTCCGTCTTGCTCTGGCCGCATTTGGGGCAGCGGTCGGGAAAGTCGTTCTGGCCCGCAATTCCCTTGATGAAGACAATCCCACAAGATGGATTCGCACATTTAACAGCCTGGAAAAGGCTGTCTTTGCCGCATTTTTTGCAAGTCAGCGGCGTTTGACCCCGTGCCAAAGGATTAAAACGCTCCTGCAGTTCTTTGTAGTATTGCTTCTCACTCATCTCGTATTCGGCGTTGCAGCTCGGATTGCTGCATTTGACCCAAATCATCTTGCCTTCTGGAATATCGTTGATTCCGCCGCCAACGCCGCCGCCACGCTTGGCAAGGGTTATCAAGCCGGCAACAATTATGCATACAATGATAACACCGATCATAACCGGTTTTTTCTTGCTGTCTTCCATGCCGGAATCTCCAAATTACTCAATAATATGATTATCAATTCACACTAATACACTATTACTTGCCGTATTATTTGTCAAACGGTTATTTATATATAATTTACCGTGTTGTTATTCACTTGCCTCTTTATCAACGGCGAGCGATGCCATCTGCAGAATCCTGCCGGGCTCCTCCGGAAATCCGGTGCGTGCCGAAAGATACGCCGATTCAATGACAGCCATATCTTTAAGGTTTTCCCTGCCGCTGCTGCAGAGCTTGTTCGTTTCCGGCGACAAAATGCTTCCGGCGAAACTCATGAGCAGCTCTGTCGTGCAGGCAAGCTCGTCACCGTCGCATTCCATTTCCTCGCTGACCCGGCCGAGACCATCGCTGACGGTCAGGTGCGTATCACCGGCGGTCAGGATCATGTCCTTGCCATACAGCTTAAGGAATTCTTCTTTGGGCCCGGCCCCGACGCGACGGGACGCGATAAAGCTGCCGATGAAAGTATCGCTGAATTTCATTGTGACAATCGCCGTATCTTCCGTCAGGTACAATCGCTGCTGTTTGTCCTGGGCCTGGTTGGTATTGAGCGAATAGACCTGCTGCGGCATGTCAAAATTCGATACTACCTGGTCTATCATCCGGTAGCAGTCGTGCAGCAGCACGCCGCCGCCGGCCAGTTTCGGGTCGGTCCGCCAGCCGGGCTGCAAATCATCACCGAGGTTGCAGAAAGCATTCAGGAGAAAGACATGTTCGATCTTGCCTTCTTCAAGATACTGCCGCAACTTCACAAAGCTCTGGGCGAACCGGCTCGGATTGCCAACGGCAAATTGTATATCCTGCTCTTCGGCCAG
>CAZHBL010000440.1:0-2200 GCA_964530105.1 uncultured Pirellulales bacterium
AAAAAATTCGTCATTGTCGATGCGGGAATGAACGATTTGATCCGCCCATCGTTGTATGACGCCTTCCATTTCATCTGGCCCGCGAATGTGAACAAAAAGTTTGTGCCCCAAAAGCGCAATAAAGATTTGCAGATGAACGGCAGCGAAGTCGTTGATGTCGTCGGCCCGATCTGCGAAGGCGCCGATTTCTTCGCAAAGGACAGAATCCTGCCGCCGACAAAGCGAGGTGATCTGCTCTCGGTTTTTACCGCAGGCGCGTATGGCTTCACTATGAGCAGTAATTACAACGCCAGAGGCCGGGCCGCCGAAGTTCTCGTTGACGGCGAAAATTTCTCAGTCATCAGAAAACGCGAAACCTACCAGGACTTAATATTACCGGAAAAGTGACCGCATTTTTGTTCAAGAGATAACCCGGAGTTAAAAGCGGGGCTAAATATTTAGCCGGGGATTTCACCGCCGGTTTATGATCTTTATATTCCGCACTTGAAGCGGAATCGATACATTCCGACATCCCTGAATACCTGTTTCCATATGAATTACACAAAAGGAAGATGAAGTGAGATACGCTTCATTAAATTTGAACTTCGAGGTTAAAAGTTTCGCTCGACGAAGCCGGTGTCGATTTTATTTTTGACGAAGAGGTTATGTGAGAGGATATCCAGGCAGATAGGTATCGTTGTTTTGATAGGCTCGATAACAAATTCCCGCAGGGCCCTTTTCATTGTAGCAATCGCCTCGCTCCGCGTCGGTTTATGGACGATGACCTTTGCAATCATCGAATCGTAGCTTGGCGAAACCACCCATCCCTGATGAACGTGCGTATCGACTCTGACGCCGGGACCGCCGGGCGGAATATACCTGGTAATCGTGCCGGGCGAAGGAGCAAAATCCTTTTCAGGATCCTCAGCGTTTATCCGGCATTCAATTGCCACACCCGAATGTTTAATACTCCTCTGACTTAAATTTAAGGGTATTCCGGCGGCGATTTTCAACTGCCACTTAATCAGGTCGTGGCCGGTGACCATCTCGGTAACGGGGTGCTCGACTTGAATCCGTGTATTCACCTCGATGAAGTAAAACTTTTTATCCTTGTCCAGAAGAAACTCGACTGTACCTGCGTTATCATACTTTGCCTTTTTGATAATCTTCAAGGCGGCTTCGGCAAGCTCTTCTCTTGTACGCTTATCCAGGACGGGACAGGGCGATTCCTCGATCATTTTTTGATGTCTTCGCTGAGTGGAGCAGTCCCTTTCGTAGAAGTGTAATACGTTGCCTTCCTGATCGGCCATTACCTGGACTTCCACGTGCCGGGGTTCGAGAATAAGTTTTTCCAGGTATACCCTGCCGTCACCGAATGCGGCTTTCGCCTCGGCCTGTGCGGAACTGAATGCCGAACGCAGATTCATGTCGTTATGCACAGCTCGCATACCGCGTCCGCCCCCACCTGCGGCGGCCTTTATTATTACGGGATAACCCATCTCGTTCGCCAGTTTAAGGGCGTCAGAATCCTTCTCGATGGCACCATCGGAACCGGGCACGGTCGGCACACCCGCCCTGGACGCCAGCTTGCGGGCCTGGACCTTGTCACCGAGCAATTGCATAGCCTCAACAGGCGGGCCGATGAATGTGATCCCGCACTCCCGGCATATCTGGGCAAAGTTAATGTTCTCGGCCAGGAAGCCGTAGCCGGGATGAATTGCCTCTACGTCGGTAATCTCGGCGGCACTTATTATACGCGGGATATTGAGGTAACTTTTCGCGGCTTCGGCCGGACCGATACAAACGGCCTCGTCGGCGAGCTGCAGGTATGGAGCGTCTTTGTCGGCCTCGGAATAAACCGCCACTGCTTCTATATCAAGCTCGTGGCAGGCACGAATGATACGCAGCGCTATTTCGCCGCGGTTTGCTATCAGGATTCTTGAAAACATAATTCAATCTGTGATTTACTATTGTGCCGGCGTTACTGATTTTTTTATTCTTAATTCTCAATAATCAATGATTAGTCCGGCCTGACCTTGAAAAGCACCTGGCCATATTCGACAGCCTGGCCATTAGTTACAAGTACTGAGACAATTGTCCCGCTGGTTTCGGCTTTTATCTCGTTCATGACCTTCATTGCCTCGATTATGCAGACTACTGTTTGCGGACCGACTTCCGAGCCGATATCTACGTAAGACTCGGAATCGGGGCTTGGCGTTGC
>CAZHBL010000440.1:2300-5021 GCA_964530105.1 uncultured Pirellulales bacterium
TTATTTTCTTCAAATCAGAATCTTTTTCCGCCATCGCCGCATCCTTTCTGAGATCCCAAGCACCTTTTCGGCGAGGGGTCCTCATAAAAATGAGAACACAAACTCCTGGTTAAGCTAAATAAGTATAGTCCCGGCGATTGTTATTGCAAGAAATTTTCCTTGTGCCCGATTACTCTTCTGGTTAAATTCCACCATATTGAGGTAAAAACGCCAATACTCTTGTATCAGAGCTGTCAAAATGGTGAAAATAGCGGTGGATGTCGTATTATTGCCCTCGGAAGAGGTGACAAATCAGGCAATTGAGGCGAATAAAGGATTATTGAAACAATATGCCGACCGAATCATTCTGGACAAAGAGAACTGCCTGCCGCATATTTCCCTGGCCATGGGGTGTATAAATGAACGGGATATTTCTAATATTGAGAGAATTCTACAGTCAATCGCCGAGAAATATAATCCGGGCCGGCTAAGCGTTGCCGGCATAAATACCACGATCAACTCCCTCGGTGAAAAAGTGTCCGGGTTTATAGTTAAAAAAACAGAAAAACTTCTGTCGCTCCATAAGGAAGTTATGCTAAGAATGACGCCGTATTTCAGCTATGATGTAGCAGCGGAAATGGTACTCTC
This sequence comes from uncultured Pirellulales bacterium, assembly GCA_964530105.1. Classification (GTDB taxonomy): domain Bacteria; phylum Planctomycetota; class Phycisphaerae; order Sedimentisphaerales; family Anaerobacaceae; genus JAFGPJ01. The sequence continues at coordinate 2,928 of CAZHBL010000440.1, forward strand.
TCCGCCAAAGGCCGGCGAATCAACGTTACTCTGGATCAAGAACTACCCTGAGAAATCGGCTTTTGACAACTTTTTTCCCCACATCACAATCGGATACGGGCAAATTGATGACTTTTCGTTTACAGCAGAATTCACTGCCTCAAAGCTCGCTTTATGTCACCTGGGAAATCATTGCACATGCAGAAAAGTTCTTGCCGCCGCGGAGTTTGAGTGCTGAGCATGCAATATATAGAAAAACTGGATGAAAAAATTCTTGCATTATTGGTCCATCGCCGCTATTCTTTCGCCATAAAAGTATAACTACAACGCTACTCTGCAAGGCCGCTGCGAAACAAGGATTATTTGAGGAGCTATCAGCAATGGAAATGAAACGTCGTGAATTCTTAGTCAGGTCGATTGCCGGGATGGGCGGTCTTCTTTTAGGCCCGGGATATATCAGCAGTGCCGGGCAGAAATCCGCGAATTTCGATCCATATGAGCGTGTACCGCTCGGAAAAACGAAGATTATGGTCTCACGTGTCGGTTTTGGCACAGGCATGCGCGGCGGCAATCGGCAATCGAACCAGACCCGCCTGGGCAAAGAAGTATTCGAAGGTCTGCTCCAGGCGTCTTACGAACGTGGTGTACGTCTGTTCGATGCGGCCGATCTCTACGGTACGCACCCATACGTGGCTGGAGCATTAAAAAAGATACCCCGAAAGGATTACGCTATAGTCTCGAAGATATGGTGGCGTCGCGGCGGCATACCTGAGCAGGAACGCCCGGACGCCGATGTGATCGTCAAGCGCTTCCTCAAGGAACTGAATACCGATTATATCGACCTTGTTCTTCTGCATTGTGTTGTCTCGGAGAAGTGGCCGGAAGAACTCGATACACAGATGAACATTTTGGCAAAACTCAAGAAGAAAGGTCTCATCCGGGCGCACGGGGTCTCATGCCACTCGATAGCGGCACTGCAGGCCTGTGTCAGGGAGCCATGGGTCGATTCGGTTCATGCAAGAATTAACGCTTACGGCGCAAAAATGGACGGCCCGACGGAGAAGGTCGCTCCCGTGCTAAAAGCGCTGCACGAGGCCGGCAAGGGCGTCGTGGGGATGAAGCTGATTGGCGAAGGCAGTTTCAGAGACAGTGATGAAAAACGTGATGAATCGGTCCGGTACGTGCTCGGCCTTGGCTGTGTGGATGCGATGGTCGTCGGCTTCGAGAAAATCGAGGAGGTCGATGATTTCGCCGCTCGCGTCCGCAAGGTGGCTGTTGCCGATAGACCGGACAAGCTGCTCGTACGCCGATAGGCCCGGGCAGCGTGATGAAAAGTAAGGAGGTAATTGTGAAAATTAATCAGGATTTCACCATGTCGGTCGAGACCATTCTTTTTCTTAAGCAAAGGAAAAACTCCGACTATCTTCAGGCATCAGAGATCGCAAAGGCTCTGAACTTCTCCATTGGCTATCTGCAAAAAGTCATACAGATGCTCAGCAGGCAGGGCATTGTGGAATGTAAACGCGGAAGAATCGGCGGCGTTAGAATTAGAGCCAGGATGGTTACCCTGCTCGATTTATGGAAGGCAACCTGCGGCGATTTTAATTCTGCAGATCCGGGCCTGGCTGTTATGAAAAGGCCGCTAAATGCCTTCGCGGACTCGATGAGCAAAGTTGTGCTCTACAGCAAAAAATAAAAAGACAATCGGGTACCGTCTATTCTCTTGCAGCGAGATCATGAATTGAAATCACCTGATACGCACCTTGTCCCATCCACCGTTTGGAGCTGGTATATCACATTGTTTTTTTACTCATCTTTCATTCCTCGTATCAAACAACAAGTCCGAAAACAGGGATAAAAACTGTGACCGCCAGTCCGGCTCGGCGTTCTTGGCCGGGTCTGCGCCGATAACTGCTAAGCTGATAATCCGTTGTTTATAGGGCTACCCGGAGCGAGTTCTTAAATCTCGATTTACTCCGTAAAGCCCGGCTGTCATTAAGCCGATCTTAGAAAATCCTGGAAGAATTACTAATTTCATTGACCTTTCAAAGAGTGAGGAATTGTGGACGATAAACAAAGACACAGAAGACTGCGCCTGCTGATAAAGAAGCTGAA
>CAZHBL010000441.1:0-5006 GCA_964530105.1 uncultured Pirellulales bacterium
GCTTATCAACTCTGACCTCTGTCAAAAATCACTCATTTTGCGGAAGTCTTATTGATAGCTAACCTATCGACGTATTATACTTTGTAGCCGGAGCCGTTCAATGCTAAACTACACGTTATGACAAACTTCAAATGATATTGATATTATTCGGTCAAAGCAGAATACCAACATAATCGGGGAGAATTAAAGGTGTCAGGGGAATTTAAGGTGTCCGGAAAAAAATTGCTCCTGCCGGGAGGAAATGGTTTGAAAAGGCAGCAGGGACTTGTATTATGAGAAATCAATCCGGATACACCGAGAGCAAATCGAACGAAACAACACATCCCCCAAAGAAATACAGGATTATGTTAGATTAGATCGTGTAGGGGGCACGCATCGCGCGGGATCGCATACGGTTGGCTTCGGGATCACCGACAAACTCAGCCTTGCGCAGATCGAACTTCAGGTTCCGCTTCAATAGCTCGCAGATGTCTGCGGCCAGGCAGATGTTCATAGCCCGATACATGACGTCAGGGTTAGCCACCGTGGGTTGGCGTGACCGGATACAGTCGAAGAAATCCCGCGCATGGTTCATCTGCCGTTGTGTCCGGCCTTCGTAATCGGCCAGCACTTTCTTGTATTCGCGCAACATCGCCGGCGATGAGACATCGGGGCGCGAATAGCCGTCGGCGGCCGCGACCCATCCTTCGGGCCCCTCGAAGCGCTCACCACATGCGCCATACCAGTACTTGCATGGTTCCCATACCGAGCCGGCGACTCGGAACAGAACCAACTTTACGCCGTTGGATAACCGTGTCACTATCGTCTTGTCCGGGCCCGCATACTCGAACTCGATACCGGAGACGTCCGTTATGTCGAGTCCGGCCAGGGCTTGGGCAACTGTGTGCGCGCCCCACATCGCGACATCGGTGGCAAAATCATAAAAGTGATACCATCCTCCGCCATTAACATAACCGCCGTTGTAAGGGCGCCAGGGACATGGACCGAGCCAGATATCCCAGTCCAGTTCATCCTTGGGTGGTTCCGGTTCGGCCGGCAACCAGTCGTGGCGCAACCCATCCCGCCAACGACAGTCGGCGTAAGCGGTATGAATCTTTCCCAACCGGCCGGATCGGGCCATTTCTATGGCAAACACGTGATTGCCCTCGCTGAGCCGCTGGGCGCCGGTTTGATAGATCCGGCCGTACCGGCGCGCGGTCTCCACGACCATCTTACCCTGCGCCATCGTGAGGCAGGCCGGCTTCTCACAATAGACATCCTTGCCGGCCCGCATGGCCATAATCGAAGCCAACGCATGCCAGCGGTCGCCGGTGGCAATCAATACGGCATCCACATCCGTCCGCTCGGCCAGGAACTGTCGTATATCGCCATACACGGCACAATCCTTATTGCCATATTTACTGTCCACCGTGTTCTTGGCCGCATGACGCCGGCTTTTTACGACATCACAGACTGCGACCCACTGCACATCCGGCTCGTTCAACATCCAACCCAAATCATAAGAACCACGTCCGCCGATTCCAATTCCGCCCATCACGATTCGTTCGCCAGGCGAAACGGTTCCGCCACGCCCCAGCGCCGAGGCCGGAACATAATAAGGCAGCGCCACCGCACTTGCTGCCATCACCCCCCGTGTCAGAAACCGACGCCGTGTGAGTGTCGTACTATTGTCAATGCTCATAGGATTATTCTCTTTCTATTCAATTTTATGGTTTTCAGTGAGTTACCGGAATTTCCCATATACACTTAACTAAAACACTCCTGCAAGCTTCAAGTCTAATAGTAATACAATTTCATCGCAATTCCAATAATTTTCGGTAGCTTCAGTACACCATAGAAGCCGTTTTAAAGCGCGATTATGGTATGCCCCCAGACCAGATCGTCCATTGTACGAGCGTTGAGCAAGCTTGAAGGCTATTCTATGAGAGGTTAAGCGGGATTACTTGAGCAATTAAAAAGGGCTGCAAGCGGATGCTCACAGCCCTTAGATCAATGGCATTTCATATTTATCATTTTCTTGATGTAATATGGACATAATCGCTCCCGAATACCATGCCATGAGGCGACTTTGATGCTACCTTAAAGTGAATCCGTCCGTATTCTACGAGATTGGCTACAGGTCGAATATCTTCTATCATCTTGTCCTCTTCCATGTTCGGGAGCATCCGGTTTGCTAAAATAGTGTTTCGTTCGTTCTCAGAGAAAACTGCATTTGCCAGGAACTCTCGGAGGCTGTCGCAGGCTACCGAGTTTTTCTTGCCAGTCCCTGTTTCAGCTCCCTCGTTTATCGCTTTTCCTGCTGCTATGCCCAAAAGGAAGATTCCATTGAGGTTTTCCGCAACATTTTTTGGAATATTGATAGAGATCCTATTGTCCATCGCAGTTGCCGCCCAGGCGGCATGTTCTTCTATATGCTGGCGAATTTGGATTTCATTAAGATGAGGGAGCGAGCCTCCGATGATTGAACTTAACCTTTCCAGGCATTTTAAGAGACTTACAAACTCTTCATAAGTTATGTCATTCGCCAGATTGATAACCACTTCTATATTTTCTTTTGAAGCAGGCAGGCTGTCTTCAGTAGCCATCTCAACGATGGCTCCCTCAAGGTTAGCTCCCCAAAGGTTGGCCTTTTCAAGGTTAGCTCCCCTAAGATCGGCATTCTCAAGGTTGGCAGAAACAAGACACGCTCCCTCCAGATTGGCCTCAATAAGAGTAGCTCCCCAAAGGTTGGCCTTTTCAAGGTTAGCTCCCCTAAGATCGGCCTTTTTCAGGTCGGCTGCAAAGAGGTCGGCTCCCTCAAATCGTGCTCCCTTAAGGCAGGCTCCGCTAAGTTTGGCTCCTTCAAGCTTGGCTCCTCTCAGATCGGCATTTTGCAGGTGAATTCTGATCTCAGGTTGCTTGGCACAGTAGCTGTTCCATTCCATAATGTTTTCCTGTTCCGAGCAACGTTTGAGAATGTCGTATTGCTCCCGATTGAACCTGCTTTGATCCTCCTGGGATGTTGCGTTGTCATTTTCTCTGGCCATGATTAGATTCTTACCTTCATAGAAAAGGGATGTGATCTGGCAAAAGAAGCCGGTTAGATCTTGTCTGATGAGAAAGGTCAAATAGTCGTATTTTTCTTTGCTTCATAATACGTACCCTCAGGATTATAGAGCTTCTGAAGAGCTTGACGGCCTTCAGGATTGGCCTCCAATCCAATGAACTGCAGGCCAAGGCAAATGTTCTTACCGTCTGCTGTTGGCTGAATCTCTTTGATCTGTGCATCAAATGCCAGCAGTGGTTCGGCGGGGTTCGGCCTGAATTCCATTCCCATCAGTCGGCTTTTATCAAGCATTGTCTCTTCTGTGGCTTCGATAGCCACTTGGATTCCCCCTTCTGAAATGTCCACGAGCCTTCCGTGCCCAAAATGTCCCGGGAGCAGCTTGTAATAGTCATCATAGCGGCCGCCGTGCCAAAGGAGCACATTCACTTGCAACCACCAGGGGATTTTCAAACGGAAGTACTTTCTTCTCTCTAACGGCTTAGCGTTGTTCAAACTGCAAATTTCCAGAGTGCCGCTGCCCACCTGCTCGACCAATGGTGTAAGGACAATCTCAGAAAAGTCGGCTATATGGAAGATCCTATCAAAACCATACAGGTGGAAGATTCGTCTTGTGGCCGCACTCAGATTATAAAGCATGCAACAACACCCACAGTCACTCAAGACGCTGCACAATTTCGTGAGTCGACAGAGGGTTTGGTAGGTAGGCTTGTCAACAGCCCCGAGATCCACAATGAGGTCGGATGTGGGCCTATCAAGAGCCAGCTTCGCGGTGATGGCATTGAGTTCGTCACTGGTCTGCGGCTCCGCTGGTAACTTAGTGATGAGAATATTGTCAGACCAATCGTGACCCATTTGTACATACTCCCCTTGCAAAAAACTATGACCACTAAAGTATAAGAAACGGGATGGAGAATGCAAAACCATAATTCATTCCAAACCGAGGAATCACGATCTTATCAGACGTCTGAAGGTGAGAAAATTTGGCAACGTTTTCAATGTACAACATGATTTTATTTCTTATAATAACCGCAAGATTATGTTTTACAGATACTTATGTGAATAAAAGGCAAGTATAATATTAGGAAACTACAACTTTTTCTACAACCAAATCGTGATTATCTATCAAAAAAACCACTATTTATGAGGAGACAGGAAGATGAAAATTTCAAAGAGAAAATCCGTTTCAGACAAGTTCCCTTTAAGGGGAATTACAGCAGAGTAGTGGATAGTACAAATAACAATTCATCTTCCAGCACCAATTATCGAATTGGGCCTGCTTGTTCAAGAGCTTCTCGGATTTTAAAAGCAGACAGTCATAAGAAAATTCAGAAATTTCCCAAAAAGGATTCAGAAGCGATGCGTTAGCAGCGTCCTCTGCACCCAAATGTTAACACAGGCTACTCAACCTTTGACAGTCTATCCTCAGCAACCTTGATGAGTCATTTTGCTACTAGTTCTGCGCTAATTTCGTTCATGTGCTCAGTCCACGATTGCAAGCATTTATTCCACATACTGGGATCGCCTTGGCATGTTTTCTCTTCAGCGCGTTGAAGCGCGAAGATACGTTCCTTTGGGATTCCAGCCTTGATATAGGCTTCGAAGTCCTTAGCCGAATCTCCATATGCAGCCACGAATTTCCAGCCATTTTTTTTGTAGGCGTTTAACACGCGTTCCTTGAATGCTGCGGGATCAGAACTATCCTTATTTGTTTGTGGTATATTGATGCTGCCTTCAGGAAAGTGGTTTTCCTTCAGCCAATTTGGGATACCAGATTGAAATAGTCGTGTACGGGCACTCAGGTAGATGATTTTATAGCCCGCGTCGGCGAAGACGCGTACAGCCTTTGCGGCGGCAAAACATTTCGCCGAAAAATACTTAGCTGGATAATTTAATAGAATTTATGTTTATACTAATCAGTACATAGTATAGGCTACACTTGAGGCACGAAAAAAAGAACGAA
>CAZHBL010000442.1:0-4976 GCA_964530105.1 uncultured Pirellulales bacterium
TGGACGATCAGCGACTGGTGATGCCGCGGTATGCCAACGAACCGGGTGTTTACGGAGACGACATACTTGCGGGTGATATCGTCTTGAGGATACCGATTTTCACCGGCGGCCGTATCAGGAACGAAATCAAAGCGTCCGACTTGTTGCGCCAGTCCGCCGAGCACCATCTTGCTCGAACCCGCCAGGAATTGGTCTTTAATGTCTCACGGGTCTTTTACGATATCCTGGCACAGCCTCATATTATCGAATCCCTTGCCTTCTCAAGAAAGGCGATGGAAGAACACCACAAGCGGATTAGCGATTTAGTGGACGTCCAAAAAGCGGCAAGGGTTGATCTGTTGCGCACGGATGTCAGGTTGGCGGATTTGAATCAACGTCTTGTGGCTGAAAAGAATACACTCTCGATTCTGCGGCGAGTTTTGGTCAATTTCCTGGGATTGAGCAGTACCGAATCCGAGGTGGATGTCAAGGGCAATTTGCAACTTAGAGCAGTTGATGCAAACTTACCTCAAAGCATTGTCGAGGCCTATGCGAAAAGGTCGGATTATCTTGCGGCTGAGAAGGAAGTTGACACCCAAGCAATGCGTTTGGATACCGCCCGCGCAGGTCGTTTGCCCATAGTATCAGTCGAGGGAACTTACGGTCTGCGCAATTCCGCCGGACCGACGTCCCATCCGGCTGGTACAGATGATACCGAAGAAGTGGGCTTCATAGGGGTAGGTGCCATAATACCAATCTTCGAGGGTGGACAGATCTCCGCCCGAGTTGTGCGTGAACACGCGAAGCTGATATCGCTGCGGGAACGCCTGCGCAAACTCAAGCTACAGATAAAACTGGACGTGGAGACGGCTATTTTGAACATAAACTCCTCTGGCGCAAGAGTGGATGCCACAGCAACATCGATTGAGCAAGCAAAAGAGAGTCTGCGGATCGAACGCGAGAAATACGAACTCGGCAAAGGTTCAATTACGAATGTGCTCGATGCCCAGGCCGCACTTCTCGACGCGCAAACAATCTATTACCATGCCCTTGCGGACTATAATAGCGCGGTAGCCCAATGGCGTCTGTCGATTGGAGAAGAAAAATGAAAACGGTCATCAAGATAGCGCGTTTCATGCTGGTTCTGTTGGTTGTCGCGGCAGTATTTTTGTTCGCAGTCTTCCTTGTCAACCGAAAGAAAAGGCAGCTTGCCCAGGCTCCAAAGTATGGTACCCGACCTATTCCTGTACGCGTAACAACTGCAAAGCTCGGCAACCTTTCGACCAGTATAGATTACCTTGCCGTGGTCGAGCCCGTACGAACTGCGAATATATCCGCAAGGCTGACAGCTACTGTTGACAAACTCCTCTGCGATGAAGGCGACGCCGTCAAAGCGGGCCAGGTGCTGATCGTTCTTGACGGCCGTGAGATTGAAAACAATATCGCAGCCACCGAGGCCAACATTGCTCAGGCTCAATCCGACCTGGCGGCAAACCAGGCAACCGTTACATCCCTTGAGAACTCGGTTACATACTGGAACCGCGAAGCCGAGCGTGACAAAACACTGGCCGACAAAGGCGATATTGCCGGATCTCAGGCTGAGGCGACCGCCGACAAGGCCAGCGAGTTCAAGGGCAGGTTTGATGCCGCCAAACACAAATCCATGGCACTGGAGCACCTGATCGATTCGGCTCGGAACAAAAAAGCCCAACTCGAAACCACGTTAAGCTATTGCACCATAAAGAGCCCGTACAATGGTCTGGTCACACAAAGGCTCGTTGACCCCGGCGATCTGGCGTCTCCGGGCACAAAGCTGCTGGTTGTCGAAGATCGCAGCCAATTGAAGCTCGCGTTTGATATACCACAGCAGGACCTTTCCAAAGTGCACGAGGCCCTGGACATACAATTCACCGTCGACGGCCTGTCCCGCACAGCCAAGCTCTCACATATGTTTCCTTCGCTGGATACCACAAGAGTGCTGCGAGCGGAGATATTCCTTTCAGGTGACCAGGTTGCAGGCCTTTCCGTTGGACAATACGTCAAAGCATCGGTGATTCTTGATCAGATCAAGGACTCGGTCCTGCTGCCTGCCTCCTGTCTGGTGGAATGTCCGCAGCATTTCCAGCACGTCTTCGTCGTAAAAGATGGTGTGCTCACGCATCACAAGGTGAAGATATTGGCCTCAACTGAAGATACTGTCGCGGTCGAAGGTGTTGAGCCTGGAGAACAGGTAGTAACGAATACTTTCCTCGGTTGGGTGACTCTGTCGGCTGGCAAGAAGGTGGAGGTGCTGAAATGAACCTCACCAACTTCTCACTCAAAAATCCCTACACGGTTATTGCCTTGGTCTTAGTGGTAGTGGCGCTCGGTGCTATTGCCTTCTTCAGAACACCGACAGATCTTTTTCCAAACACAGTGCCTCCCCAGGTTGTGGTCATTACGGTTGAACCGGGGGCTGCCGCTCGCGACATAGCCGACAAGATTACCCAGATCATTGAAAAGGAGGTCAACACCCTCAGCGGTTTGAAGAGAATTGTCAGCACCAGCCGTGACGAGGTATCCTCCATCAACGCCGAGTTCTATTATTCCAAGCCTATCGGCGAGGCTGTTCAAGACGTTCAGAACGCCCTTGGCAGAATACGCCCGGATTTGCCGAAGGACATTCTTGAGCCGCGTATATATCGAATTTCGGATGCCACTCGCCCACTGACAACAGTGGCTATGTCTCCAAAGGCAGACAGCATCAAGACACTTTCTGACATTCGCCTGCTGGCTGAAAACCAGATCATGGATGAAATCCTGACGCTGCCCGGTATTGCTGATGTGGATGTCTTCGGATCTCATCAGCCGGAAGTCAAGGTGCGCCTGGGGCGCGACCGTCTGGCGGCAAACTCGGTTTCTCTCGCCCAGGTGCTGGGTGTCTTGGCAAGACAGAATATCTCGTCGCCGGCCGGTACGATCTACTCAACAAAAAAGGAGTACCTGGTCAAAATAACCGGAGAGTTTGCCAATCTTGAACAGATCCGAAATCTGCCTGTTAAACAGACCAAACAGGGATACTTGCGCATTTCGGACTTGGGCCGGGTATTTCTGGGGGAACATGAGCAGCGCAGCCTGTATCATGGAAACAGCAAGCCTGCCATCGCAATAAATGTTATGCGCCCGGATAACGGGCCGACAGTAGCTGCAATAAAGACCTTCAAGAATTTCTTATCGAAACTCAAGAACCAATACCCGGACATAAACTTTGAAGTCACGGACGATCAACAACCCATCATCGATATCAACGTTCATGGCATGCGCCAAAGCCTTATCCAGGCCGTCATACTCACTGTTCTGGTGATTTTCTTCTTCCTGGCCGACACCAGAGCCGCCGTCGTCGTTTCGGTGAGTATACCCCTTGCCTTTCTGACAAGCCTGGTGGTGCTGTGGTTCAGCCCCTATACGCTCAACATGGTCACGCTCTCGGGTCTTATCATTGCGGTAGGTATGGTCGTAGACGCCTCTATTGTGGTCCTGGAGAATATCTATCGCCATTATCGTGCAATGAAAATCCCGGATGCTTTGACGGCGGCGCGTGACGGGGCCTCAGAAGTTGCACTCGCGATAACGGCCGGCATGTTCACCACTGTCATCGTGCTGGTGCCTGTGATGTTTACCGGCGGCTATACACAGCAGGTTATGCGGCCGCTGAATATGATGATATCCTCCACTTTAATCGCCTCGCTTCTAATCGCACTGACCGTAATTCCCCTTATGGCTTCTCGACTGCTCGCCCGGCCTCACGAACACCGCAATATTATCGAACGGCTGTTCGGTTATACGGATAAGGGCGTTAGCCGATTGGCGAATTTCTACATAACCATACTGCGTAGAGCACTGCGATGGCGATTTGCTGTGCTGCTGATTGCCGGCGCCTTCTTCATCGTGACAATGAAAATCGTGCCCCCGCTTAACGGCGGGGAACTGATGCCCCTGATGGATACAGGGATTGTTTTGATTGAGTTTGACACTCCAACCAGTTACAAGACTTCCGAGGTTGAAAAAGTTCTCAGTCGTGTTGAAGATATGGTCTACGAACAATCCTACATCGAAATGGTTTCATCGGTTATAGGTTCTGAACCGGGTCAGATAAGTTTCGGCGGCGGCGGTGCAACGGCCCAGTCGGCGAAACTTACCATCCATATGATAGATAGAAAACACCGAAAGGAAACGATCTGGCAGATTGAAGATAAATGGAGAGAGGCGCTGCGTACCATTCCAGGCGTGCGAAGTTTCCGGGTCAGTGAGTATGGAGCAACGCCGCTTTCCACAACCAAAGCACCATTAGATATCATTATAAGCGGCCCTGATTCAGTTGTTGTCAGTGATCTTGCCGATAATTGTCTGGAAGCGTTAAAGGGCCTGCCCGGCCTGGTTGACGTTCGCAGAAGCTGGTACTTCGACAAGGAAGAAAATGATGTTGTCGTTGACCCTGTGCTGGCACAGTTCTATGGAACAAGCCCGGCACAGGTAGCTACGGAACTAAAAACAGCCGTGAAAGGAATTCCTGCCACCGCAATGCGCCTCAAAGGTTTTCTTGATATCCCCATTCTCGTCCAGTACGCCGACGAAGACATGCACAAACCTGAACAATTGAACGATGTCTACGTTTCCAGCGGTTTCGGACAGGTTCCGCTCAGGACATTTGCCACCTTGAAAACCAGCCTCGACCAGCCGTTCATCACACGCGAAAAACTGCAAAATACGATAGATGTGACTGGCGGCAACCGCACTTATACCATTGCCCAGGTAGCGAAAATGGCTCAGAAAAGGGTATCCAAAATCAAGCCGCCTGAAGGATACACTGTCCAGGTTTCCGGCACCGCCTCAGATATGAAAACAGGCCAGCAGGAAATGGGCAAAGCCCTGATGATCGGTTTTGTGCTCTTGTATATCCTGTTGGTCGCGATGTTCCGCTCCTTCGGCCACCCGGTGACGATCATGGCGGCCATCCC
>CAZHBL010000443.1:0-4962 GCA_964530105.1 uncultured Pirellulales bacterium
CAGTCATCACTGATGGCCAATGGCACAATATCGGCTTTGTCTGGGACGGCACACACAGGTCTCTATATGTTGATGGCATCGAGGTAGCAAAAGATGCAGCGGCTCAAAATCCGCTGAAATCTGCCACCGGATGTCTATACATCGGTACCGGCAAGAACCTCGGAGCCGGAACTTTCTTCTCCGGTCTTATCGATGAGGTTCGCATATACAATCGAGTCGTAAGCCCATAAGAAATCGCATCCTTGGCCGAATAGGCTCTTGGAAGTAGAAAGGAAAGTGAAAATGAAATGGTTCAATAGTTCAAAGAAGAGATTGGTCTTAGCTGGATTTGTCACGGCAGTGATTCTTGCAGGCGGCAGGCGTGCTAAAGGGGATTTCGTCTTCGGTGAACCGGTCAATCTGGGACCGCCAATCAACACCTCCTCGTGGGAATGGACACTTGTTATCTCACCTGACAACTTGCAAATGTACGTCAACTCCGACCGATCCGGCGGACGTGGTTATTTCGATATATGGCGCAGCACGCGCGAAAATCCGGATGACCCCTGGAGTCCGTTTATCAACCTTCAGGAGATCAATAGTTCATACAATGAGTCATTTCCATGTTTTTCAGCCGACGGCTTGACGCTTTACTACAGCGACTGGTACACCTGGAATACCGCCGGTGATCGTCCCGGCGGTGTAGGCAATCACGACTTATGGATGCGTACACGGCTGAGCACCGACGATTCATGGGGGCCGCCTGTCAACATGGGGGCGACTGTCAATAGTACTGGTGCCGAGGTCGCGCCGATCGTTTCACAGGATAGTCAGATACTCATCTTCACATCCAACCGCTCCGGCGGGCGTGGGGATTACGATCTGTGGATGTCCACGCGGCCGGATGCAGAAAGTGACTGGGGTGCGCCGGTTAATCTGGGCTCGACGGTCAATAGCTCGGCCTATGATGGTGAAACATGGCTCTCACCCGACGGATTAACGTTGTTCTTTGGTTCCAGTCGCCCCGGCGGCTTCGGTTCGTATGACTTATATCTAACGACCAGACAGAGCCGAGATGCCGGTTGGAGGCAGCCTGTCAATCTCGGACCAGCGATCAACACCAGCAGCGGTGAAGGTGCTCCGTTTTTCTCACCCGATATGAAAACGTTTTACTTCACCTCAGACCGCCCCGGCGGATTCGGGAACTGGGACATGTATGAAGTCCCTGTTATGCTTATCCTCGATTTCAACGGCGATGGAATTGTTGATATCGGTGACCTGTTGCTCCTCATCGAGTTCTGGGGACAGGATAATTCCATGGCAGATATCGGTCCCGCTCCATGGGGTGACGGCGTAGTTGATGTGGCAGACCTTGAAATCCTGCTGAGCTATTGGGAGCAAGAAGTGAGCGATCCTACACTCATCGGTTGCTGGAAGCTTGACGAGACAGAAGGTGACATCGCCGAAGATGCCGCCGGAGATAGTCATGGTACCGTTCACGGCGACGCTCTCTGGCAGCCGGCTGGCGGCATGAAAGACGGGGCTCTGAAATTCGACGGAATTGACGATTATGTCAGTGCCGATTTTGTGCTAAATCTGGCGGATGGAGCGTTCAGCGTCTTTGCCTGGATACAGGGCGGCGCGCCCGGGCAGGTGATTATTTCTCAGACGGATGGCGAGACCTGGCTGGGAACCGAACCGGTAAGCGGCAAGCTCATGACCGGCTTAGTTGCTCCGCCTGTTGGCCGGTTTATCCCGCAACCACTGGTCTCGGAATCAGTCATAACCGACGGCCAGTGGCATCGTGTCGGCTTTGTCTGGGATGGATCGTACAGGTCTCTCTATGTAGATGGCATCGAGGTGGCGAAAGATGCGGCGGCTCAGGCAGCGTTGAAGCCCGCGACAGGCGGCCTATATATTGGTGCCGGCAAGAATCTCGAAACCGGGACTTTCTTCTCCGGCCTGATCGACGAGGTCCGCATATACAACCGAGTCGTTAGCCCATAGCAAATTGAGACGTTTGCTCGTTAGGGTACTTTTCAATCGCCTGTTAAATGGCTGTTTCGAAGCTTATCATAGGCTTTAAAATAGGAAAAAAGAGGAAAAACCTCTTGACAAAACACCATAAATTGTCGATATTATTTGTTTACAAGTTAGCATAAGGAAGGTTTCAACTCGAAATTCCTTCCTTAGCAATCGGGGCGGCATGCCGCATTTGACGTGTAAGTCTTTTTGTTTTAGTGTCTTACGTTAGGAGTACTTATTTCTAAGAGGGCTCCTTTTTTTCATTTTTTTGTAATGTGAACATCCGGGAATAAGGAAAGATGTTGTGTAATGACGAACAATGGTGAAAAAAATCTTATCAGTGGTCCGTGGTCGTGGACAGAGGATGACATTAAATTACTAAAGCATCTCTATCCGCGAGGAAATACGAGGATGATAGCCGAGAAGCTTTGCCGGCCTTTGACGGCGGTCAGACAGAAGGCTTACGACATGGGGATGAAAACGGACATATACAACTATTGGACCGAAGATGATCTGAAGCTGCTTTCTAAACTTTATTCCAATACGATTACTGACGAGTTGGCCGAGCGATTTGGCCGGTCTGCAGGGTCAGTGAAGACCAAAGCACGACAATTGGGGCTGAAGAAAAGTCGGGGCTATCTTAAAGCCATTAAATCCCGCCCTCGAAAACGACGTAAGAAAACAAACTGATTTCCCTTAGGATTCAGTCGTAAATATTTAGCCTCCCAGTGCTTCTGGGAGCCATATCTGGTAGTACGTATTTAGTACGCCGTCAGTAGATTCAATCGTAAACGATTTTCATTTCAAGCCGGAATTTTGATAAGGCTAATTGGGGGAGCACAGCCATGTCCGAAGAAAAGCAATTAAGTGCCAAACAGCTTGCCGTGATTGACGATTTGTTTGAAGGCGAGCAGGAGCAGGAGATTCTGGAAAAACACAATCTCAGCCGGAAGCTCTACAACAATTGGCTGGCCGATGAGTCCTTTAACCGCCAGCTCGACAGGCGCGCCGAATGGGAATACCGCCGCGGCGAGTTTATGCTTGCTCGTAAAGCCAGGGATGCGGTGTCCGATCTCGTGGCTCTGACAAAATCCAAGCAGCAGGAAACCGCACGCAAGGCCTGTCTCGACATTATAACAATCAGCGCCAACCGTTCAGCCGGCACCCCCGCGACGCCGGCCGATAATCCCACATCACTACCAGAATCACCGAACCTCTCACCCGAAACCGCCGGCAAAATCTTAGCCGTCTTAGCCGAAGAAAAAACAATTAGTACGTCTTAATCGAAGATCAAATTATTTGTCTTATTATACTTTTCGTGCCTAAAGTATAATAAGAATTCGCTTATTAAACGAAAGTATAATAAGATGTTCTGAGCATGGAAATGCTATTTGCTGGTCGGAATGTGGCATAAGACATTATTGAGAAGGAGTTTATGAGCATGAGAAGCGGCAATGACTACACACGGCGGGTTTTTTTGAAGACTATGGGGGCTGGGGCGGCGGCTTTGGCATCGGCGGGGAATCTGATAGGCGCCGAGCGCAATACGCCGGGCAAGCCGAATATTTTGATGATTCTCGTCGATGATCTTGGCTATGGGGATTTGTCAAGCTATGGGGCGACGGATTTGAAGACGCCTCATATTGATAAACTGGTTGCTTCAGGGATGCGGTTCGATAATTTCTACGCTAACTGCCCGGTCTGCTCACCGACAAGGGCGGCACTATTGAGCGGGCGCTATCCCGATATGGTCGGCGTGCCGGGAGTGATTCGCACGCATATCACCAATAGCTGGGGCTATCTTGCTCCGCACGCAGAGTTGCTGCCGAAGCTGCTAAAGCCGGCCGGCTATCACACCGCCATCGTTGGTAAATGGCATCTCGGCTTGGAATCACCGAATACGCCAATCGAGCGCGGCTTCGACCACTTCGGCGGCTTTCTCGGCGATATGATGGACGATTACTACAATCACCGACGGGGCGGCAATAATTACATGCGGTTCGACGACAAAGAAATCGACCCCGAAGGCCACGCTACCGACCTGTTCACGCAGTGGGCTATCGACTATATTAACGACCGAGCCAAATCGGACCGGCCGTTCTTTTTGTACCTGGCCTATAACGCTCCGCACACGCCGATCCAGCCGCCGGAAGACTGGCTCGACCGAGTGAAGAAACGCCAGCCCGGCATCGATGATAAGCGGGCCAAGCTCGTCGCTCTGATCGAGCATCTCGACGACGGCATCGGCAAAGTCCTTATGTCGTTAAATAACGCCGGTGTAAGTGACAATACATTGGTGATTTTCACATCCGACAACGGCGGCCAGCTCGGCGCCGGGGCCAACAACGGCCAGCTTCGTGCCGGCAAGCAGGACATGTACGAGGGCGGCATCCGCGAGCCAATGTGCGCTGTCTGGCCCGGCAGGATTCAAGCCGGCACACGCAGCGACCGCGTGGCGCTTACAATGGATTTATATCCGACCATCTGCGAAGCCGCCGGGGCGAAGATTGCTCATGAAATCGACGGGCGAAGCATCCTACCGATGCTGTTAGGCAAATCGCAGTCGGCCGAGGACCGCTTTTTGTTCTGGGTTCGTCGGGAGGGCGGCGGCTACGGTGGACGGGCATATTACGCCGCACGATACGGCGACTACAAGCTTGTGCAAAACAGCCCTTATGAGCCGATGGAGCTTTACAACCTCAAAGACGACCCGCAGGAGCAAAAGCCGTTGGAAAGAAAGCATAAGATGTACCAGACACTCTTCAAAGCCCTTCGCAACCACATCATCGAAGCCGGAGCAGTGCCTTGGCAGAGGTATCCCGTTGTTCCGTTAACGGCGGAAAATTCGAGAATGTGATTTTTTGCGTTTTTTTACAACCAAAAATATTATTTTGCCGTCATAATATTTTTACTGTCTAACATTATTAAAGAGTTCTAACTCATTTATACGATTAACTT
>CAZHBL010000444.1:0-4956 GCA_964530105.1 uncultured Pirellulales bacterium
ATAATAGCAAAAGCCGATTGCAAGCAGGATGATGAACTAAGCGATAAATGTGATTAAGGTCGGAATAGACATTGAAGTGTCAATCTAACATTCCAGAATGTGTTTCACAATTTCTTTGAGAATTCATTCAACAGATTGACAATTCCCTGAATCGTCTCTTTGTTCGGCATTGGTATTCTAATATGCTGCCGTCCCGTGGTCTCGTCGATTTCGATTCTCGGTAGGGAAAGTTGTCTCGAACGCGGTGTTACTGATTCGCCTTTATCGCCGAGCAGTGTCTGGCCGAGCTTCTCAAGAAGCACAGCCCCGGCGGAGATGACGTCGTTCCATGCCTGCTGCTGTTCCGCTCCCACGTCATCCTTTTGATTGGCTACGATGGGACCTTCTTCTACGATTTGGTCTCCATCTATATCGGCCTTCGACTCTTGTGGCATCGACTCGGGAATGGCATGAGTGGCCTGGTCAACAGAATCCATGAATCGTTTCAGCCGCGTTCCGCCGAGAAAGACCTCATCTTTTCCTTTGTCAAGGACACCTGAAAAAAGCGATTGTTTGAATGATAGCAACGAGAGCATTCCGTGCTCGATAGTTCCCTGAGCGACAAAATTGACCACGCGCACGGGCTTGTGCTGACCAAGACGATGGATACGCCCGATACGCTGCTCGAGCACTGCGGGATTCCAGGGCAAATCCATGTTAACCACGGTTGAAGCGTCCTGGAGGTTCAGCCCGACGCCGCCGGCATCGGTAGAAAGGAAGACTCTACATTTGGGGTCGTTCTTGAATTGCTTAATCAGTTCCTTTCTTTTTCTGCTCGCTACTCCGCCGTGAAACAGCACGTAATCACGTTTGGATGACTCGAGACGATCCACGAGCAATTCATGCGTCCCCAGCCATTGGCTGAAGACCACCGCCTTCGTATCCGGACGCTCGAAGGTTTCCTCGAGCACGGAAACAAGTTCGTCAGCCTTAACACCGAAATCGGTTTTCTTATCGAGAAGATATGTGCTGTTGCAACTCATCCGCATGTTCTGCAAAGCGATCATCAGGCGTCTCTGATCGGTCTCGGATAAGAAGCCAAACCGTCGCCATTTGGCAACGATACGTGCGACCGTCTCGCCGTTCTCTTCATGGTGTTTCATTTGCTCTTTCGTCATGGGAACGAAATAATTTTTATCCAACCGGTCCGGCAGCTCCTTCAAAACTTCATGCCTGGTGCGTCGAACGAGGATCGGCTCCAGGGACTTGGCGATTTTCGAGAGGTTGTGATATCCTATTACCCTGCCGACCTCGTCCACGTGCTGATGCTCGGCGAGAAAACGGAACATAGGCCCCAGGTGGAAGCGATCTACAAACTCAACGATAGAGTGCAATTCCTCCAACCGGTTCTCCAGCGGTGTTCCGGTAAGTACAATGGCGTGTTTGGAATCAAGCTTTTTGACACTTTGGGCCCGTCGCGTTTTCCAGTTTTTGATTCGCTGCGCCTCGTCGAGAATAATCATGTCCGGCGCCCAGTCGCGAACCAGCTCAAAGTCGCGGTGGATAACATCGTAATTTGTGATTTTATAAAATGAATCGATGGCGTACAAAGCCGCGCGTTTGGTGAGTAAACCTTCTACGACTTCGACCGAGCGGTCACAGAATTTTTCAATTTCCTGTTTCCATTGGTGCTTTAACGAAGTCGGTGAAATTATAAGAACACGCTCGAGGCCGGCAGTCCGGGCCAGAATTTCCACCGCCGCGATGGCTTGTATAGTCTTGCCGAGCCCCATGTCGTCGGCGAGCAGGCTGCGTCCCGCCCTGGCGGCGAACAGCGCCCCTTTTCGCTGATACGGATATAACGGCACCTTTAGCAGCTTCGTGAACGCTTTACTGTTGATGCCGCTTGGGAAAGCTTTGTCGATCAGCTTTTTCAGATTAAGCTGATCTCGGACCTCGGCGATGAATGTAATCGTGTCGTCATAGCAGCGCAAGTCATGTTCAAAAACGCCGGCTTTACGGATAAAAACGTCGAACGTCTCATACGACTCCGGTTTTAAAAGTCCATCGTTATCGAAGTAATGCCGAGCAAGCTTAACAAGAGCCGGGGGACATTCTGCTGCCGCTTTGAAAATCACTTCTCGTTTGGCTCCGTAACGCAGATAGATTTCGGAGTAGGGCGGTTGGAAACCTTCGGCCAGAGCCTTTTTGCCCCCTCGTCTTCGCTGGAGCTTTGCCAGTGTGTATTCGATATGCTTGCAGGTGCCGAGGGTATTGACGGCAAAATCAGGACATGAGCAGAAATTATCTCCGAGTCTCTGTCCGCGAATTGCAACGCGGTATTCCCCCTTCGTTTGCGGATTTGTAACAATGAACTCGGAGAAAATCGGTCCGTCCCCGATATTTTTAAGACGGAAATTCTGCTTTTGGGCAAACTGCCGCCGTAAAGCAATCTGCCATTTTTCCAGCGGTATATCGGCCGGTTTGCGAAGATGTGAAATCCTGGCGATTCGCCGGCCTTTCGAAGATTTTCTTTTAGTTTTGCGTTTGCTGCGGCTTGTTGATGTGACATTAGTCTCTAAGATATTCCGTTCGGCTCTAATCATATCGGTCCCTGCTCACAATAAGAATTTTTAATCAATTTGATAACGCTTCGATACAACACGCGATACAAGTAAAGTAAAAATTCTAATCATTGTTACGAAGGCATGCAAGGCTGATCCGTATTTGAGTATAATCTATTTGGCCTTTCAGCAAATCAAAGATGGACTTTATTCGCCCGTCGCCAATCTGTTGTGCGGCATCCACGATACGGCCAAACGTTTGTCCATCCACCCAGGGAGACGGATCGGTAATTTTCTCCTGTTTTATGTACTCAATCAAATATTGGGCTGTAGTCGATTGGGCACGATTAACAGACTTTGCAACTTGTTCAATGGATAATTTCTGTTCGAATAGGTCGAAGGCAAGCTGTCTTGCTTTGCTCAGATTTGGGTGCTTTTCCGGCTCGTTTACCTGCAAATCGGCAGAAACAATCTCAGGATATACGTTAATATCCATCTGGAGGTCATTCGTACAGCAGTAGCCTTTGATGGTTTCAAGAACCGCTTCTCCGTATTGACGGCTTTTCTTTTCGCCTATGCCTTTGACGTCGAGTAGCCGGATAAGACTCGAAGGCCGTCGCCTTGCCATGTCTCGCAGCGCAGTATCTCCAAAGACGATATAAGGGGGTACACTCTGTTTGCGTGCCAGGGTGCTTCGCAGCTTTCGCAAAGCCTCGAACAGACCCTTATCGACACCTTCCCATGAATCTTCGACGACTTTAGAGACCTTGGCCGGCTTTTCGGCGGGCTTGAGCAGCCGGGGCGTTTCGTTTGCTCTGAGAACCTGCCATCCCTTTTCCGTGACATTCAGTACGTTGTATTCCCCGACCTTCTCGATACAGGCTTGTCCTTCGAGCTGCTCGATCCAGTCGTGCACCGTGTGCTGTGAATAGTCGCTCAACAGGCCGTATGTGCTTAGGACATCATGGCGATTTTCCAGGATGCGCTTGTCGCTGGATCCGGTCAGCACCGCGGCTGTATAACCGCCGCCGAAACGCTGCTCAAGCCTGACGATGCACGAGAGGATTTTCTGCGCAGTTTCCAGAGCATCGTTAATGCAGTCCAGCTCGCCAAGACACATATCGCAGGCGGCACAGTTTTCCTTCTCAAGAGTCTGGCCAAAATAGCGCAGAATCGCCTTATGTCTGCACACGCCGCCGGTGCAGAAGTTATACATTTTGTTGAGCTTGATCACGGCGATTTTATAAGCTTCCGGCTCCATCTCGCTCATCAGGCTCTTCCACGTGCCGTAGTCGCCGCCCGAGTAGAACAGGCAGCATTCGGCCTCCAGGCCGTCACGACCTGCCCGGCCGGTTTCCTGCTGATAGTGCTCAAGCGACTTCGGCATGCCCGTGTGAATGACATAACGCACGTTCGATTTGTCGATACCCATGCCGAACGCAATCGTCGCTACGATGGTATCGACCTTTTCATTTATGAACGCTTCCTGGTTTTTCTTGCGGTCCTCGTCCGCCATGCCGGCGTGATACGGTAGAACATTGTAGCCTTTGATCCTGAGCAATGAGGATAATTCGTCGACGTCCCTGCGCCGAATACAGTAAACGATCCCGGATGCGCCTTTGTGCCGGTCGAGCACGGCACGGACCTGTTTGGCCCTGTTGGTTCGCCGCCTGACTTTGAAAACGAGATTGGGCCTGTCGAACGAGCCGATCAGCATTTCGGGATTTTCGAGATGAAGTTGCTCGGCGATATCGCCACGAACCTGTTCGGTGGCCGTGGCGGTATAAGCGCCGATTGTGACTTTTGGAAAAACTCGCTTCAAAATGCCCAGTTGGCGATATTCGGGCCGAAAATCGTGCCCCCACATGCTGACGCAATGGGCTTCGTCGATGGCGATAAAAGACAGCCCCGCCTTTTTGAGCACTTCGACGAAGCCGTCTGAGACGAGCCGTTCCGGCGAAAGGTAAAGAAGCTTCAATTGTTTGTTATGGAGCATTTCAAAAACTCTCTGCTGCTCGTGGGCCACAAGAGAGCTGTCAATCCTCGCTGCGGAAACACCGCACTCGATCAGAGCATCGACCTGGTCCTTCATCAGAGAAATAAGCGGCGAAACCACAATCGTCAGGCCGGGCAGGACGACCGCAGGGGCCTGGTAGCAAAGCGATTTTCCGCCCCCGGTCGGCAGAACGACAATCGAATCCCGTTGCGAACAGACACATTCCATCGATTTTTTCTGTAAGGGCAAAAATTCATTATACCCCCAGTACCTGACCAATGCTCTTTGAATATTCGTAATCATCGTTGCGAATAATGCTGCCGCCCTGAATCGCTCAACATGAGACCCGAAAGAATGGAGACGAAGGGAATCGAACCCTCATTTCCGCGATGCGACCGCGGCGTGCTCCCGTTACAC
>CAZHBL010000445.1:0-4952 GCA_964530105.1 uncultured Pirellulales bacterium
GGAAACTTACCACCGCTTCCGCCAAGAGTGGCACTTGAGTGAGATGTTACGAAAAAACAAAGCCAATTTGGCAGGTATAAGAATTGCCGTAAGCCAATTCTCCATAATGGCTTACGGCAATATTATACGGTTAAGGAGACCATGAAAACAAAGCCAAACAAAGCCAATTTTGTAATCGCACCGTCCTTTGAGCAGGATCATGCCGAGACCGCTATCGGCTCGTGGACTACCTGCCGGCGTTTCTTCCTGCGGTTGATTGTTCGCTGTTCACCGTGAGATACTGGGGCGTTGCTGGATGCGACTTCGAGTGCTTCGATTGCGTTTTCGGCGTATAAATCGGCCTCCATTTCCTGCCAGAGACCTTCGGCTCGGTTGAATAGGCCGCCCGAGACTAAAATCCGCATATCCGGCCAGGCGTTTACGGATTTGATAGTATCGATGAGCCTCCGTACGCTTGGCGCCTGTCTTGGGGCCGTGCCGTAAATTAGAAGGATATCCGCGCCGTAATCGTTGATAAAAGAAAGAATATCGTCGTTGGTCAGGCCGCCGCCAAGGAAGCGGACGTCCCAGCCGTCGCTCTCGAACAAATCGGTAATCATTTGGGCTCCCAGCTCCTGAAGCTCGTCGGGGGCGCAGCATACGACGACTTTTTTGCTCTTTCCGGGCCGCCGAGGCAGCTTATTTTGAAGCTGGTCGACAATCGTCCGGTTAACACGAGTAGCCAAATGCTCCTCGACGGCAGTGATTTTGTCCTCTCGGAGCAGATTTTCGATTTCCATCATAACCGGCCAGATGATATGGACATAAACAGAATTTGCTGGAATGCCGCTCTGCATCGCTTCCTCGATAACAGCACGGCAACCTTTTCTGTCACCTCGCAGCAGCGGTTCCAAATAACGTGCCAGCATTTCTTCCTTTACCATAGTTCTATCTCCATAAAAGTTTGTTTATGTTCTCTATATTTACATACAAAACTACTGATTACCAACCAAATGTTAAATTAGGTAATTTTAATAACCATAAATACGTATCGGAGAGGCTCAAGAAAAAACTTTAGTCAATTTGGTTAATATAGGAAATTACGAAAAGAGTTTTTTGCGATGCCAAACTTATGCCGCTTTTACATTTTTAGAGGATTTTGATTCCGCTTTCATGCGCCGGATAATAACGCTGGTTTTTACGCTGAAACCAGCGCTACCAACGAAATCCAAAATACACAACGACAATTCTAAGAAGAAATGTTATCGGCCGCATGATGTAAGACTGGGAAATATGTATATTTATAGAAGCGGAAATATAAGTCGAGTATATTACAACAAATTAAGCTTTTAACTGAGAAATTCCTTATATGTGTTAAACGTTCAGCCGTTCGGACGCATCGTCGGCATTTATTCGCCAACTATTTGTCTGTGCCGGGCAAATTGACGGTATTGGCTTTTATAACCAACCACCAAGCGCAGAGCAAACTTTCTGCTTCGCTCGTTAGGGAGTATAAAATGTCAACCATTATAACTAAAGAGCAAACGCAGTAACAGGCCCCGAAGGGGTCCTGGAGCTATATTATGTTACTTCCTTTTGCAGCTTGTATTCGACACTGTCAACGAGTGCCTGCCAGGAAGCTTCAATGATGTTCTCGGAGACGCCGACAGTGCCCCAGATGGAGTTTTTGTCCCGCGATTCGATTATTACCCGCACGCGCGCGGCTGTGCCGGCCCCTGCATTTACTACGCGAACCTTATAATCGATCAGATGGATATCCCTGATTCTCGGGTAGAAATTTTCCAGCGACTTTCGCAGAGCGGCATCAAGTGCGTTGACCGGGCCGTCGCCCTCCCCCACAACGTGCTCGGTTTTATCGCCGACCCTGAGCTTGACGGTGGCCTCGGTGACAATGTCACCCGTCGCGCGTTTCTCAACCGTAACGTGATATTTGATCAGGTCAAAAAACGGCATGTACGTACCCATGATCTTCTTTACGAGCAAATCGAAGCTGGCGTCGGCGGCCTCGAACTGATAGCCTTCGTTCTCAAGCTCCTGAACGCGGACCAGTATCTTTCTGGCCAGTTGCTTATCCTCGGCAATCTTTGCCTTTTCCAACTCCGCCAGGACCGTGGACCTGCCGCTCAGTTCGGAAATAAGGAATCGCCTTGCATTTCCGACGAGTTCCGGTGCCACATGTTCATAGGTGCGTTTACTTTTGCGCAGGGCGTCCACGTGCAAGCCGCCCTTATGCGCAAAGGCACTGTCACCAACGTACGGCATACTCATCACCGGCGTCAAATTGCCTATCTCAAAAACATATCGGGACACTTCGGTGAGGGTCTTGATTTTTTCGGGGCTGAGAACTTCAAAACCCATTTTGAAAACAAGATTAGGTATGATCGCGCACAGGTTTGCGTTGCCGCACCGCTCACCAAGACCATTGATTGTGCCCTGAATGTGTGCGGCCCCCGCACGGACCGCGGCCAGGCTGTTGGCCGTGGCACAGTCCGTATCATTATGGGTGTGTATTCCAACTACGATATTGCCGAACTGCTTACAGACGGCACTGGTAATTTCGTAAACCTGCTCCGGCATGCAGCCGCCGTTAGTATCACAAAGCACAATCGCATCGGCGCCTGCCTGGGCGGCAGAAACAAGAACTTTCATCGCATATTCAGGGTTTTCCTTGTAACCGTCAAAGAAGTGTTCGGCGTCGAAAATCGTCTCGATGCCGTGCTTTTTGAGATACTCGACCGATTCGGCACAAATCATCAGGTTATCATCAAGCGAACAACCCAGCACCTGAGTTACATGCATGTCCCACGTTTTGCCGACAAGAGTAACCACCTGAGTTTTGCAGGCGAGCATCGTATTCAGAGAGACATCTTCCGAAACGCCGGTATCGGCCCTGCGGGTATTGCCAAATGCAGCAATTTTTGCTTTCTTCAAATCCAATTTAGCAGCTTCTTCAAAGAATTGTATTTCTTTAGGATTGGAAGCGGCGTATCCGCCCTCAATATAATCGAGCCCAAGCTCGTCAAGGCACCTGGCGATTGCAAGCTTGTCTTCAAGCGAGAAACTAACGCCCTCCGCCTGCATGCCATCGCGAAGAGTAGTATCGTAAAGCTTTATTTTATCCATAGTAAACGCATTTTATCCTGATGGTACAGGGATGTAAAGCTCAAATGTCGGCGATTAGGACACAAAATCGAATACAAACACTAAATTTGATGAGAAGTTATTGCAATTCGGCAGGCAGCCGGATATAATTACTGATTTATCCAAATATTGTTATCAAGTGTGTTATATTGGACATGGAGTGATATGATTCTGACACAAATATTACAACCTGATTGCATTAAAGTTCCGGTGAAAAGCCGGGACAAAGAGGCTGTAATAAGCGAACTTGTGGATTTGCTGAATACCAAAGGATTGCTGTCAGACAGAGATAGCGTTCTGGAAGCAGTCTTAATACGTGAACGAACGCAAAGCACCGGAACAGGTGCCGGAATAGCCATCCCACATGGTAAATGCAACGCTGTTAAAGAGCTTGTTATAGCAATCGGAATTGCGCACGAGCCGATCGAGTTTAACAGCATCGACGGCAAACCGGTGACGATCCTCATCCTGCTGGTCTCGCCGGCAGGCCAAACCGGGCCCCATATTCAGGCCCTGGCTACAATAAGCAGATTGATGCTGAATGAAGAATTCAGGCAACAGCTTGAAAAAGTAACATCCTCCGATCAGGTTTATGAACTGTTGAACAATCAAGAGAATAAATAGGCGCCGGGTGGTCGTCGCCGGCCCTAAGACTACGAACCGGCAACAATAAACTATTTAGTCGTTTCCCAAAGAATCAGGCCCATTTCGTATGGATTTGCAAGGTCGGCATGTCTGGGCAAAACTCTTACAGCCACGCCATGCTGGCCGGTCGTTCTGCAAGGCATTGAGCCAACAAACCAATGTTCGCCTTCCTGCTCCGTGGTTTGTTCATAATCCATCCTCACCGCCGAGCCGTTCTTGATATTTTCCCAGTTATCCACAGGGCCGTGATAAAGCTCAACCGAAACATCATTCGGGCTTACCTTGCCGAGCTTAACTAATGCTTTAATGAACAACTGCGAGCCAATTTTGAGCTGGGGCTGCTTTGGATTTAGCTTTTGGTTGCCGTTGCCGTTGCTCACCTCCATTACCACATCCTTGACAGTAAACTCAGACCAGGCTTTTCTAAAATTGGATTTCCAGTTCGAAAACGCCTTCGCTCTGGCACAAGATTCTTCGGTCAGATAACGCCATTTAGCAGCAGACGGATTATAAAATCTCTGTGTATATTCGGCGACCATTCTGTGGGTGTTAAACCGCGGCGCTATCCACTTAATAGAATTCTTTATCCTGCGTATCCAGGCCCGGGGCAGATTATCCGCTGAGCGTGTGTAAAACAGCGGAATCACTTCGTTTTCCAACATATCATAGATGGCCTGCGACTCCACCAAATCCTGATAATCGTTATCCTCATAGCTTTCGCCTATACCGATTACCCAGCCACCATCCTGAGTATAACCCTCACACCACCAGCCATCCGAGGTACTCATGTTCAAAACGCCGTTCACCGCGGCTTTCATACCGCTCGTACCGCTGGCCTCCATCGGCCTGCGAGGATTATTAAGCCAGACATCTACGCCGCGGACCAGAAATCTCGCTATATCAATATTGTAATCTTCCAGAAACACCACGCGCCGCCTGACGTTGTTCTGATTGGCAAAGTGAATAATCTGGCGGATGATATCCTTGCCCTCGGTATCTTTCGGATGGGCCTTACCGGCAAAAATAATCTGCAAGGGCCGATCCTTGTCGGTGAGAAGATTTATAAGCCGGCGAGGATCTTTGAGCAGCAGATTGCCCCTTTTATAGCTGGCAAACCTTCTGGCAAAACCTATGGTGAGCGCCTCAGGATCGAGGACCTCCTCGGC
>CAZHBL010000446.1:0-4947 GCA_964530105.1 uncultured Pirellulales bacterium
TAGCGCATTTCATCGTCGAGGTCCGCTTCATTGCTGACCGTCTCGGCGATTGCTGCCCGCAGCAGCATCCGGTAACGTTGCCGCAGCCGGTGCACGGCAACCTTGACCGCGCCGGCACTCATGTTCAGTTGAGCCGCGATTTTCTCCCGGGGCAACTCATCTTCCCCAGTAAGACTGCCCTTGAGCAGTTCAAATTGTTCGCTCTTGCCGGCGCTTGTCATTTCGTCGCGCAGCTCTTGCAGCGCCCCGGAAATGGTCTGCAGCGCCCATTCGCGATCGAAGAGGTGTTCCGGATTGTCCGACTGCTGCGATGCTCCGGCGTATCGGGCCTCCGGATCGAGCGAATCGAATTCGATGAATTGCACCTGGCCGCCGCGCTTCTGCGTTTGGGCCCGATGCCATTCATTTGCGAGGAAATGCTTCATCGCGCCCAGCAGGTAAGAGCGAAACCGGCCCCGCTCGCGATCCGCGGCGGCAAATCCGCCCGTTTCGATGATTCGTGCAAAAAAGGCTTGCGTAAGGTCCTGGGCGTCGACCGCTGAATAGCCGCGGCTTCGCACGAAGGCGTAGAGGGGATACCAATAAGCCCGGCAAAGTTCCTCGATCGCCTCTCGGGCGCGGGTCTGACTCGCCTCATCGGGCCTGGCCGCTCCCACAAGGCTCCAGTGCGTGGTGGCAAATTGTCGGGGACCGGGAACGGGCGTATCTTTCATACGCCTATGGTAACACGGCGGAACCGAATTACAAGCTGAAAAATCAGGAAACAGGACCAGAGCCACCGCAGAGTGAAAAGACTGCATGAGCAATCGGGATCGACCTCATAGTTCTCTGTCGAATCTGACGCCCCGGAGTTCGCGAGATAGTATCTTTCTCCGGCTTCGCCTACGGCTCAGCCTCCGGGGTACAACGGAGTTGGATGAAAAAAAGTCTCTTCAAGAAAGAACCAGGAATCGGGAGTGGGCCAAGCAATTATTCTATGGAGACATCCACTCCATCTACTTGTTACGGCCGGTAAGTATTTTCCACTGCCCATCCTCTTCAACGAGAATAAAATACATTTCTCTGTTGATAGACGGCCCCATTATGCGTATTGCGGGATTGCCGTCCGGAGACTCAGTGGAAAGCTCCGGATGTACAGTGGCTGTCCCATAAACCACTGCCATCTTTTCAGCCCCCACCTTGAAGTCCTCAAAGCCCCTCCCCTTCAGTACCGTATCCTTGAAGTATTCTGACGTGAGGCTCCATGCATGCTCAAAGTCTTTGTCTTTAATACAGTTTAGAAACTCTCTGAGGACATTAGCAGCAGCTTCGATTCGAGGAGAAACATCAGCCCCTGCCGGCCCATCATTTTGGGTCTCTAATGCTTCTATCCACTGTCTCTCCAGATCGGGCAGAGAAAACCCGTAGATTCTTTCCAGTTTACCCTCATTCTGTTCGAGATCGCTTCTTATTCTGGAATTCGTGAGGCTTTTGTAGGCTTGAAGAAATTTTTCTTTGCCATACGTGTCGATCAGAAATTTAACAAATGCCCCCGCTTCGGGATAAGCAACCGGTGGGCGGCTCCAGCCAGGACCGATTTCCGTGTAAGTGAGCAATTCTTCAAGGCCAATCCAATCGCCCTTATTTCTTAATTCCCGCACTCGTTCATAGATTGAAGACTCGCCGCCACCGAATTCTCTCAAAGATGGCGCTCCCAACCGCTCTGACATGTATGTCGCGAGTCCTTCTCGAAAAATCGCAGGCGGAAGGCCAAAACTGTTAGTAAGAATATGAGTCGTCTCGTGGAAAGGATCAAGATACATCTCTTTGTTGTAAACTTCCACAATCATAGTACCCCTGGCCAATCCTGCGCCCTGGTGGCCTGTTTCATTGCGTTTGCTTTCCATGTCCTCAAAAAATATAAGAGTGATACGTAAGTCAGGCTCTATTCCCAGGAATTTACAAATCTCATCATAGCCGGAATCCCTCTCGGCAACGATTTTATCGATATCCCGTTCCGCCGTCGAGTTCTTCTTATAATAGATATCGAAATGACGGGCAGTTCGATTCTCCATCGTGGCCACCATTTTGTCTCTTATACCTGGCCTGACATATCCATCTATCGCATCAATTTTCCACTGCCCCTTGTCAGAGGCAAAAGCGATCTTCCAGTCGTCGCCGTCTAACGTCGCATGCAGGATGTATAGCGATCCTTTTTTTACAATCTCTTTAGGCGTTAGCCTTAGATATTTGTCTTTCCGTGATAGTGGCTTATGAACCGTCAATCCCCCTTTAAACCGTCTTAGCCCAGCCCCATTGAATTCTGCATCTTGAAAGGCAACTGTTAATGCGTTCCAGGCATCTTCATATCTCTCGTGCCGAAGCATATCCTGGATTCCTGAAAACGTGCAGTGATGACTGCGGCCAACTCCGGCATTGCCGGTACAGCAATATCTGTGTCCGGTTTGCGTCGCTCCAATTCGGACCCGTAGAATCGTACGTCCTGATAACCATCCTCTTCTCCTGAGGGGGGATTAGTAAACCGCAAGTGTATCCATGTTTCATCAATAAACGCATCTCGGACAGTAAAGTGAAAACTATACCATTTTTCCTCCAGAGGCGCCAGATCGGAACCAAAATAGCTGCTTCCCCATCCAGCTGCTCGTGTTAGAGTCTGAATGCGGATTCCAGCGCGCTGAGATTGATCTGTTAAATTACGAAATTTTATGTATATCTTATTCCTTCCTGCAGCCATGGGATCAAAACGAATTTCTTCCACTTTATAGACGCCGCGGACATTTAGCGGGAGCTTGCTATCAGCATTTGAAAGGACAGGTCTTTGGGATCGGCCAATTTGGGCGAAAGACGGTCTTCCAACTGCAAAGAGTACGAATAAAGCGGTTATTACTGATAAAGGGCGCCAATGCTTTCGTACCTTTTCCTGATTCTTGGTTGATTTCAAGTGTATCATGGTCATAATCTCCTTTCTGAAACTATGGTTTCGATCTTGCAGTAAGATTACTTGGACAGAAGTTCTTTCACCATCTCTTCCAGGTTGTGAAGCCGTTCATGGACCTGAAGCAAATTTACTGACTTGGCGCGTTTGTAAAGAAAAACTGAGCAGACAGCGGCAATGATCATAGTAAGCGGCAAGGCTGTTTCCAAGGCCATAATAGCGATGTTCATAGACTTATCCACAGAGGAATCAGCTATTCCTCCTCGTAGAGAATGAAGAAGAGATCTTACTAAAAACATATAAAACCCCAGCATGAGAAGCGACGCGATCCAAAAGAATCCGGTAAGAAGCTTTGAGGCCAGGAACCTTCGTTTTTCTCGCTTTATTAAATCCTGGATTCCTTTAAGTTGTCGATCAGGGACCTTGTTTTGATTGATCCCATTGGCTTGCATGAGTTTGTCCTGAATGTCATTCATTGTTCTATACCTCCATTTTTTTTCTTAATTCCTGTTTTGCGTAGTGGATGCGCGACCGTACCGTTCCAATGCTGCATCCCATGATATCTGATATTTCCTGGTAGTTCATTTCTTCAAAAAAGCGTAATACAATGGCTTCCTTTTGTTCGGGCGATAGCGTTGTCAATACTCTGTGTAATTTGTTAATATCATCAAACAACCAACTTTCGCTATTATCATCGACTAAAGCCGATTCATCATACTGTTCTACAAAGACGTACCGGCTCTCATCTCTTAACAGTCCAATGGCACGGTTTCTTGCAATACGATAGAGCCAGACAGCGAATGCTGATGCATCACGAAGTGTGTTGATTTTTTTATAGGCCGTCAACCAGACTTCTTGCAGTACATCGTCTGAACGGTCTGCGTCTTCAAGCAAACGACGGATATAGTAAAGCAAACGCCCACTATAGTGATCAACCAATTTCATGAACGCATCATCGTCTCCTAGCTTGGCTTCAATAACATATATGCGATCATCGAATCGTTCGTCCTTTTTCATGGCTCTATAATAAGGACACCGTAAAGAAAGAAAAGTTCAAATAATAGCTGCCGCTTAGTCCAATTCACGGGGGGACTTGAATGATGATCGAGATTATGATTGATCTGACCAGTTCAAAAGCCTAAACGGAATGAATTATTTGTGGCAGAAACTTGTGCCAAGCATCTTCAGTTGACCTTCGGTATGAGAAACCTTTCTATACATCGAAATAATCAAATTACTTACGCCAATGGTTGATACTGTCAAAATAAGATACTTTAATAAGGAGTGTATGGCTAAGTTGAGCAGGAGTAATGCGAATCCCCCCAAAACGATTACATGAATGATGTAAACATAGTAAGAATTCCGGTTCAGTTCATTCCAGATTCTTCCGGTCTTATCCAGATACCTTCGGAAAGTTTCAATCATCGCGTACACAAGGCAGAGCAATGAAAGGTGGAAGCTGAACCAGACAATCGACCTGTCAATGATCCTTAAAACAATATAGTGTCCCGGCTTGAACCAGGGGTAGAGCAGGAAAAAGATGTAAACAGTGACCGGGATCCAGGCAATCGAGTTGACGATGAGGTATAGTATCCTGCTTAAAGGCTTTGCTTCAAATACCTTCCGCCTGAAGCACAGGGCCCCCAATAAAAAAGCCATGAAGTAAATCAATATCCTTTCATTTTGAAAATCGAGCAATCCGATTTTTGTCCAGCCCCGAAGGCCGAAAATATCCATGCTAAGGCTATAAACAAATCCAATTAGAAAGGTGCCGAAAACAGCGCCCTTTAGTGAAATGTTTGGGATCCTTGTCTTTACTTTTGAGAAAAGCAGATAGAGGATATTGAACAAAAACAGCACGGGGAGGAACCATAACCAATTTTGGCTCCAGATTCCGTTGCTCCAGTGAAAGTAGGTAGTCCAATTTTCCTGAGGTAAATTTCGAGAGTATAAAAATATGTAACATCTCACCGAAGTGCCACAAAATAATTTGCGACTTTCGTAAATGTTAA
>CAZHBL010000447.1:0-4946 GCA_964530105.1 uncultured Pirellulales bacterium
GGAAGCTAATAAATACATCCGCACCCAATACCGGGAAGGCTGGAGTTTGTAAACCGGCTCGATAAAGGATTTCAAAATGAAAAAAAAGAACATTCAAAAAATCTGCGTTTGTCTTTTGTTTATTGCCCTTGCGGGAACAGATTCTCCTGCCCAACAGGCTAAATCCGGTCAAAGCTGGGTAAGAACCGGCGAGTTGGGAGCCCTGCCTCAGCGAGTTACGGATGCTTTGCCGTTGTCCGACCAGACTAATAAAGGCAACTGGACAAAGTATGAAATAATGAGCGATGAATTCGAGGCTGCTGCGCTCGATTCGAATAAATGGCATCCGACGAATCCGGGGTGGCTGGGCAGGCAGCCTGCGTATTTTTATCCCGGCAACGTGACAGTTAGCGATGGCAAGCTGCATCTGGCCATGAGAAAGCAGGAAGTTCCTGAAATGCCTCGGGACAAAGGCTATCACACATATACATCAGCGGCGGTAAAAAGCAAAACGACGGTCAAATACGGATATTTCGAGGTCAAATGCAGGCCGATGAAATCTGCCGGCTCAAGCTCGTTCTGGTTCTATGACAGCACGCCGGAGATGTGGACGGAGATCGATGTCTTCGAGATTGGCGGCGGGTCCCCGGGCTTCGAGAAGAAGTACAACATGAACGTTCACGTATTTAAAACGCCAAGCGAGAAAAAACACTGGTCAAAGGGCGAAGTATGGATTGCCCCCTCAGACCTGGCCGATGACTATCACACATACGGACTCCAGTGGGACAATGACAAAATTCAATGGTATTTTGACGGTGTGCTCGTCAGGTGGGTGGAAAATACGCACTGGCACCAGCCGTTGACCTTGAACTTCGACAGCGAGACCATGCCGGAGTGGTTCGGCCTTCCAAAAGACAGTGACCTGCCGTCTACGTACAGCATCGAATATATAAGGGCGTGGAAAAATGATGCCGGCAAGTCCTTTGTGCAGGTGAGTCCGCGGGACAGGCGTTACTTCGAGCTTTCAGATGGCAGCCCGTATATTCCAATCGGATTGAACATGATTGCGCCATATGGTGACACTGAGGAAGAAGCCCTCGCCCGCATGGAGCAGTGGATGAAAAGTCTTTCGGACAACGGCGGCAACTACATCCGGATCTGGCTCAGCCATAATTTCTTCGACGTCGAGCACGAGAAAAGCGGCCAGTACGATGAGGACAATGCAAAACGAATCGACGCCGTGCTGGACATGGCGCGCCGGCATAACATTCGCGTGAAGATGACCATCGAGCACTTCCGGCATTTTTTCGGACAAACGCAGCGCTGGGCGGCAAAGCCTATCCACCACATTTCACAGGGCGGGCCGGCAAAAGACATGGATGATTTCTTCCAGGGCGAGCGCAGCCGCGAGCAATTCAAGAAAAAGCTCGACTTCTACGCCAATAGGTACGGTGACGAGCCGGCAATTTTTGCCTGGGAACTTTGGAACGAAATGGACACGGTCAGAGCCAAAGGCTACATGGAATGGACCGAGGAAATGCTGGCCGAGCTTAAAAAGCGTTTCCCGAAAAACATGGTGACTCAGAGCCTGGGCAGTTTCGACAACGCCAGCAAGAGAGACAGGTACCGCCGGCTATGCCTGATGAAAGACAACGATTTCGCCAACGTGCACCGTTATCTCGACCTCGGAGCTTCGCTGGATGTTTGTAAAGGGCCGGTGGACATCCTTGCCGTTGATGCCATTAAAGAAATGCAGGCTTTTACACAGGACAAGCCGATACTTTTAGCCGAGAGCGGCGCCGTCGAGCCGAGTCATTCCGGGCCGTTCAAATTGTATAAGAAGGACCGGGCGGGCATCATACTCCATGATGTTATATTCGCTCCATTCTTCACCGGCGCCGCCGGCACGGGTCAGAACTGGCACTGGGACCAGTACGTGGCGCCGATGAACCTGTGGTTTCAGTTCGGCCGGTTCGCCGAGGCAATCAGAGGAATCGACCCGCCGGCGGAAAATTTTAAGCCAATCGAAATCGACCATCCTCGTTTGCGTATCTATGCCCTTAGGGGCAAACACACGCTGCTTGCATGGTGCCGGGACAAACAGAACACGTGGCAAACGGAATTGGCCGAGGGCAAAGAACCAGAAGTTGTTAATAATGCAGTTATTTTATTGCCGGACAACGGCAAGGATTTGAATAACGCAGATGTTAGTTTCTACGATCCCTGGAAAAATAAATGGGTGCAGGGCAAGGCCAAAGGTAATAGAATTCTCCTGCCTGATTTTACCCGTTCTCTTGTTGTCAAAATGAGGTACTGAACCGTATGAATCGTATAAGCCGAACAAAAAGTGTTGTTATGTGTTTGCTACTGCTGCTCTGTGGCGGCATCAGCCTGGGTGTTACGTATGAAATCCATCCGGCAATCGCCGGTTCTGAGGAAGAATTCGAGACTATCGCCAATTTTCTCAAGCCGGGCGACGAGCTTATCCTGTACGGCGGGACATATTCACAAACCGCCCGCCGCGCCGTCACCGCCAAGGGCACCGCCGACAAGCCCATCACAATTCGTGCAGCCGAAGGCCAGGAACCTTTGCTGACACATCCGGAAGACTCAGCCAGATACAATAACATCGAGTTTGTCGATTGCGAATATCTGACTATCAGGGGAATCTATTTCAAAGGCGGCAGCTCGGGTGTTCGATTCATACGAGGTCATCACGTCACATTCGAAGATTGCCAAATCAGCCATACCAACAACAACGCCCTGACAATGAACAGCGGCGATTGCGACTCCTTTGTAATTCGAAGAAATCACATCCATCATACCGGCTTGCGTGAGCGCGGCTCGACCGAAGGAGAAGGTATGTACATCGGCGGCCATGACGGCTCGTGTATAACTACTAACACGATTATCGAGGGCAACTATATCCATCATACGCGCGGCACCAGCAGCGGCGGCAACGACGGTATCGAAATAAAATTCGGTTCGTACGGAAACATCGTTCGTGACAACGTCATCCACGACACGAATATCGGCACGAAGTACCCCGGCATTTTTGTGTATGGCGGCGGCAAAGGCATTAACATCGTCGAGGGCAACGTCATCTGGAACGCCGGCGAGGGCATCCAGGTGGTTTCCGACGCCATTATCAGAAATAACATCATTTTCGACTGCTCGGCAACCGGCATCACGGCTGCTCCGCACGCCGCAGTCCCGCACGTACGGAACGTCAAGATCGTAAATAATACAATCGTCAATCATCCAAGGGGCGTCCTGTTTCGCTGGGGAAAGGCCGAGAAGATGATTTTCGCAAATAACGCCGTCTATTGTCCCGGCTCGACGGCCATCGACGCGGCAGGTATCAGCGGCAGCACATTCAGTTCCAACTATGTCACCGGCCGTCTGGTCGGCGCAACTCTTGACGGCTCGGCGTTTTGCGACGGCGGGACGATTGACGAGGCCTTTGCAGCTCCCGCCGAACACGACTACTGGCCCGGGCCCGGCTCGGCGCTGATCAATCATGCCAAGGAGGATTTCGCCGCCAGGATGGATTTCAACCATAATGCAAGAAAGCCGCCCTTTGATGTCGGGGCTTACGAATCGCAAGCAAAAGCAGCAAATCCCGGCTGGCAGGTACAAGAAGGATTCAAAGCGAGTCCGTAGAGGTTGGAGACAGCCTATGAGTGACGTTACGCGGATCCTAAACGCAATCGAACGGGGGGAAGCGAAGGCCGTGGACGAACTGCTTCCGCTGGTTTACGAGGAGCTGCGTCTTCTTGCCGCTCAGAAGATGTCGCAGGAACAGCCCGGCCAGACGCTCGAAGGCACCGCTCTGGTTCACGAGGCCTATATTCGGCTGGTCGGGGAAGAAGCCCAGAATTGGAAAAGTCGCGGACATTTCTTTACCGCCGCGGCCGAAGCCATGCGCCGGATTCTTATCGATAATGCTCGCCGCAAAAAGAGTCTCAAGCACGGCGGTGATCATCAGCGAATAAATCTCGACAAAGCCCCTATGGAGTACGATGACAACTCATCTGTGGATGATTTGATAGCACTGGATGAAGCTCTCTGCCGGCTCGCAGAAAATGATGCGATAAAATCGGAAGTAGTCAAGCTTCGCTACTTCGCCGGTTTGAGTGTGGAGCAAACAGCAAAAATTCTGGAAATCTCGCCAATGACGGTCAAGCGTTATTGGGCATACGCGAGGGCCTGGCTTCTCCGGGAGATTGGTTAGGCAGGTATATTTCGATAATTATTTGAAACATTCATTTTTTTTTGAGATATTTCTAAAATTTCGTGGTCCCCTCCAGGCCCGGATTACGCGTTATATTACAGAGCTATTTCACAAAGGAGCTTAGCCGTGAGAACCGAAGATAAAAACGAAGAGCAAATCTTCACAGCAGCGATCGAGATCGAAAACCACCTTGACCGGGATACGTATGTCGCAAAAGCATGTGGAGATGATCAGAAGCTGCTTGCGGCTGTTCAAGCGTTGCTCCGGCACCACGATGCGAATAGTTTTTTAGATGCCCCTATTCTCGAACCGGACCTTATTTTTGACAAATCCCCCATCACAGAAGATACAGGGACGGTCATCGGCCGGTATAAATTGCTGGAAAAAATCGGTGAAGGCGGGATGGCTGTGGTTTATATGGCCGAGCAGGAAACACCTATCCGCCGGAAAGTCGCATTGAAAATCATTAAATTGGGCATGGATACCAAATCCGTCATTGCCCGGTTCGAGGCCGAGCGCCAAGCCCTTGCCATGATGGATCATCCTAATATCGCCAAAGTCCTTGACGCCGGAGCAACAGATACAGGCCGGCCGTATTTCGTAATGGACCTTGTTCCAGGTCTATCTATAACCGAATATTGTGACAAAAACAGGTTGAACATCAAAGAGCGGCTGAAGTTATTCATCTCGGTCTGTAACGCCGTCCAGCACGCCCACCAGAAGGGAATCATAC
>CAZHBL010000448.1:0-4939 GCA_964530105.1 uncultured Pirellulales bacterium
TGATCCGGTCACTCCCGCAATCGACAGGGTAAAGTTGATGCTATTCAGACATTCGACTTGCGCAAGTGGTTTGTCATCGGTTTTTGTGCCTGGTTGGCCTATTTGGGCGGTGGCGGCGGTGGCGGCGGTGGCGGCGGCGGTCGTGGTGGTGGGCCTCCCTATAATGTGGCACAGGAACAACATGAAGTGCGAGAACAAATAAGGGAAGGCATCGAGACAGCACGAAACTATGTTTCGAATAATCTGTACTGGATTATACCGGTAACTGTGGCCGTCGTTGTTTTAGTCATTCTTATTGGCCTCTTGGTGGCCTGGCTTAACAGCAGGGGCAAGTTCATGTTTCTTCACTGCGTGGCGACAAACAAGGCCCAGGTTGTTTTCCCGTGGCATCAATTTAGACAGCAAGGCAACAGCCTGTTCCTCTTCCGGATCATGCTGGGGATAATCAGCTTTGTTATTGTGGTTGTTCCTGTCATTGGCATCATAGTGCTGGGTATTATGATAGGAACCGGATCGGCATCTTCCATCGTTACTATTCTTGGGATTATAATTTTGGTCTTGGTGTTATTTACTTTCTTAATATCACTGTTTTTGGTTAAGAAGTTTACTTTTGATTTTGTCGTGCCGATTATGTCTTTGCGAATGTCGAGTTGTATGGCCGGCTGGCGAGAATTCATGACCATTCTCTCGGCGAACAAGCTTCGTTTTGCTCTCTACCTGCTTTTCCAGATTGTGATAAAAATAGTAATTGGGGCAATTGTCTTCATCGGCTTTTGCATTGGCTGTTGCTTCTGCTGTGCGAGCTGCTTATTGCTGATACCGTATATCGGCACTGTGATACTATTGCCTGTATTGGTATTCGCGCGAGCTTATTCTCTATACTACCTGCAGCAGTACGGCCCGGATTTCGATGTATTTAGAACTGAAATAGAAGCTGCCGAATCTGTTTGACAATCCTTGAATGAAGAGTATGAATGTCCCCCCGGCTTTGACTTTGCCGGGGGGCTTATATTTGTGGATCTTTACTGTCCGGTTCTTGTCCAATCCTCTTGCCTGACGCCGTGGTATGTTCTAAGAATATATTCAAATTGTTTCGCCGATCTTGGCTGCAAATCGAGCGTGAACTTAACCGTGTCCAGGTCAACCTTCTCGAACGCACCGAAGTCGCCGCTATTGCTGATATTCCAGTACTGCATGTTAAAGTTGCGTTTTATCTCGACCTTAACATTAATGTCACGGGTATTCCTGACTTCTATTTTGAATGTGTGAATTTCATCCCAACCGGAAACGTTGCCGCGGCTGTCGAACCTGTAGTTTTCCGTCTTGAAATCCATTAGCTTCGGCTCGACGACAAGATCGGCAACCGGCCCAAGATTCAGCTCCACGTCCTCATCGACAGGGATATACTTAAACGAAGATTGGCCCGTGTATGATAAATGTCCGTTATCACCTACGCCTCGATAGACTTTCAGCATCCCGCCGGGGATGGGAGTTTCACCGAGCTTGTGCTCCTCGTCGTTTTTAAAACTTAGAAACCGAACGACATTCAGCCCGTAACGTTCCTCTTCGAATTTGTACAGATTCACAACAGGCACCTGGTCGACGTCGAAACTAAGCAGCCTTTTGGACCAGCCGGTGGGAATTGTCTCAGTGCCTTCAATAGTATAGAGGAAATATTCACTTAGACCTTCCTTTTTGACCTCTTTGGGTTTCAGGGCCATCGGTGACGATAGATCAGCGTACGCCACAGCCTGACCCAGCATTCTTTTAGCCTCCTTCTCCACTCCTCCTTCGAGTTTATCTTCCAGGACGATTTGGCCCGGGCGGCCGTATGGATATTGCCGGCGGGCAAGCTCGGCAATCTCATCGAGGATGTGGACCTTGCCGACTATAAGGCGCGTCTGGGCATTTTCGTAGTCTTCGCCGCTGTTGTTTGTGACGCGTACATAACCCTTCAAACGCATAGTCTTTTCATCTTCGGTCAATGTCCCCATATAAAACGCCCGCCAGGATAGGCCGCTGGTCAGATACGAAATCTCAACCGGAACATTTCCGGCGACGTCGCTCTCAACGTTCCAAAGACCGAGGTTCCTGACCCTCGGCGGATAAACCAGTTCGGCAATACTAATTTTATCGGCGTTGGCTTTAGGAAGCATTTCCAGGCTCGTCGGGTCAATCAGCGTATTGGCCCATGAGAATTGCAGCTTGTTTTTGCCGTTCTTAAGTGTCAGCGCTCGACTTTCACGCACTAACGTCATATCCGCAGAGTTGTAAATCGTAAGCTGGACCGTATCCCGCGAGGGCAATGTAACCAAATCGACTTTTGCATGGGTAGTGCCGGCCACGATTGCAATTATCAGCAGCAGAATTATAAAGTGTTTCATTTTACCAGCCCTTTAATTCTGTGTTCTGTCATCTTTTACCCATCTCTTGTTTGTTTACGGGCGCCAATCTTCTTCTCTGGTGCCATGGTACGTTCTGAGAACATATTCAAATTTCTTTACTGTCCTCGGCTGCAGGTCGAGTGTGAACTTAACCGTATTCAAATTAACCTTCTCGAACGCACCGAAGTCGCCGCTGTTGTCTATATCCCAGTACTGCGTATTGAAGTTTCGTTTTATCTCGACCTTGACGTTAATGTCACGGGTATTCCTGACTTCTATCTTGAATGTATGAATTTCATCCCATCCGTTGACGTTGCCGTTACGGTCGAACCTGTAGTTTTCAGTCTTATAATCCATTAACTTAGGCTCGACCACGAGGTTGGCGACCGTGCCAAGGTTCAGCTCCACATCCTCATCAACGGGGATGTACTTGAATGAAGACTGGCCGGTGTATGACAAGTGCCCCTGGTCGCCTACGCCTCGATAGACCTTCAGCAACCCGCCGGGGATGGGTGTTTCACCGAGCTTGTGTTCTTTGTCGTTCTTGAAGCTAAGGAACCGAACGACACTCGGCCCGTATCTTTCCTCTTCATATTTATACAGATTTATGACCGGCACCTGGTCGACATTAAAACTCAGCAGCCTTTTAGACCAGCCGTTAGGTATCGTTTCAGTTCCCTCAATCGTATAGAGGAAATATTCGCTGAGACCTTCCTTTTTGACCTCTTTCGCCCGGCTCGGCATGGCGGCGATTTTCTCCATCATTACCCTGCCCCTGCTTGTGGGTTCTTCCTGTGGTGCCGGCATAGCCGGCGGCGCGATTACCTGTCCCGGTCGGCCGTAGGGATATTGTCTCCTCGCAAGCTCTGCTATCTCATCGAGTATATGGACTTTGCCGACAATCAAGCGGGTTTGAGCATTCTCGTAATCCTCGCCGCTGTTATTGGTGACGACCACATAGCCTTTGAGTAGCATCGTCTTTTCATCCTCGGTTAGCGTGCCCATATAGAATGCCCGCCAGGACAGGCCGCTGGTCAGATATGTAATCTCAACCGGGACCTTGCCGCTCACTCCGCTGGCGATATTCCACAAGCCAAGGTTTGTGACTCGGGGCGGATAGGTCAAATTGGCGATGTTAATCTTGTCCGCATTGGCCTTGGGCAGCATCTCCAGGCTGGTCGGATCGATAAGCGTATTGGCCCATGAAAATTGGAGCTTGTTTTCCCCGTTCTTGAGCGTCAGCGCTCTGCTTTCGCGTACCAATGTCATATCCGCCGAGTTATAAATGGTAAGCTGCACCGTATCTCGCGAGGGCAATGTCACCAAATCTACTTTAGCCAAGCCGACGCCGGTCATTGCTATCAGTATCAGTAACGCTATTGTTATACGTTTCATTTTCCTGCTCCTTTATGATAAAGGATTCAATCTCATTATCTTGTTATCGGTAACTGTGGCTCTGCTCCCGGCCTGAGATGCCGGCGATGGTAGGTCATCTTTAATTCCTTCACGGCCGGTCCGGCCTCGGTGCGAGCGGGCAATTGAATCTCGAACTCAAGAGTATTGGCATCTTTCTTTTCGTACTTCATATTGCAGCTTTCCATGTCCCATTGGCCCGGAATATGCTGGATCATTGTCAGGTCGGCTACGCTGTCTTTGAAGTTCTCAATCTTGGCGGTAATTTGCTCATCGGTATCATAAAGAACAACATCGCCTCTACTATTCTTATGTGTAACAACGCGTGTGTCCTGCATTTTCCGCTGGGTCACGACGATGTCACGACTATCGCCGATATACAGCTCCATCTTCTCGCCAACGGGAACAAGTCCGGTCGTATCCTCGCCCAGGAAGATGGTGCTTTCATGCCCGTCATCCTGGAATAGCCGTGCTTTGCCGCCCCACAGGGCAAACTCACCTAAACTGCTTTTGGCTTCATTGACAATGCGATAGCTGACCGGGATTCCCACGTTTTGATTCTCCAGCTTCTCCGGGTCCCACGGCAGCAAAGCGGCGTCGAATTTCCAGACCTTCGTAATCGGTACCTTGGGCGACTTTAGAAACAACATCTGCTTGGTCTCCTCGTGGTCTATACCCTGCTCGAAAGCCTCGCCGTAATCCAGCAGCACGCGGGCCTTTTCGAAATCTTCGCCGGAGAAGTTGCGCAGCACCAGATAGCTCTTCAAGTCCACAAAAGTCTCGGCCTTGTCGGCCACGGCCTTGTAAGTAATCAGTCTGTCGATATTGCTAAGGAGATAACTGATTCGTACGGTTTCGGCGTAGTCGCTGTCGCTGCTGATATCCCAGACGAGAGCGGCTTCATTGGGTGGATAACTAACACTGAGAAGAGTCACCTTGTCCGTATGGTCGAGTGCTCTTAGCCGAATCGAGTCGGCGTCGATGGAGACACCCTTCCACGAGAAGTCAACCTTGTTAAACCCTTTTTGCAGTGTCAGAACGCGCTCTTCCTCGATCAGCGTCGCCTGGGGATTATCCAGTCGAATAACCGTTGCCGCCCGCTCAGGCAGTGCTACGAGCTTGATTCTGCCGTGAGAGATTGC
>CAZHBL010000449.1:0-4932 GCA_964530105.1 uncultured Pirellulales bacterium
TGGGCCGTTGTCAGGCCTGAAACAGACCAACTGCCCGGCGCCTGCAAAAACTATTTCACCGTTCAAAGATGGGTGGACATATCCAACGCGAATTACGGCGTAACATGGGCAACGCCTGATGCGCCGCTGATCGAAGTCGGCGCTATTACCTCCGATCCAAGGGGCAGGACCGTGGGATGGATTAAGAGCATTGAACCGTCAACGACACTGTACTCCTACGTGATGAACAACTATTGGGAGACCAACTACAAGGCCGGTCAGGAGGGCCCGACAACATTTCGTTATTCAATCGAGCCTCACCGTAGCTTCGATTCAGGCGAGGCGGCAAAGTTTGGCGCTGAGTGCAGTCAACCGCTCATCGTCGTGCCGGTTGACAAAAAAACGCCCATTCCAAGCCCCATTATGAACGTCGAATCCGCAAGCATAATTGTGACGGCTTTCAGGCCCAGTTCGGACGGCAAGGCCTGGGTCGTACGCCTGTTTAATACGGGCGGGCAACCCGAGAAGGCCACTGTCACCTGGGCAAAACCAGCGTCTGAAACAGTATGGCTCAGCAACCTGGCGGAAGAGGAAGTCTCCAAAACAGCCGGACCGATAGAAATGGCTGCGTACGAAATTGTCACTCTGCGAGCTTCATTACCTGGAAAATAAGGATATGACGATGACATCACAAGAGCGTGTTTTAGCAGCTTTGGAGCACCGGGAAACCGACCGAGTTCCAGTTGATTTTTCCGGGCACCGGTCTTCGGGCATCGCGGCTATCGCGTATCCGAAGCTGCGTAAGTTTCTGGGTCTGCCGCCCGGGCCGATTCGAGTCTATGATATCATTCAGCAATTGGCCATTGTCGATGACGATGTGCTGGATCGATTTGGCGTGGACACTATCGAGATGGGCCGAGGTTTTGCACAGGATGAGCAATCCTGGAAGCCCTGGACTTTGCCTGATGGCA
Organism: uncultured Pirellulales bacterium; assembly: GCA_964530105.1. GTDB lineage: Bacteria > Planctomycetota > Phycisphaerae > Sedimentisphaerales > Anaerobacaceae > JAFGPJ01. The sequence continues at coordinate 951 of CAZHBL010000449.1, forward strand.
CAGCATGTTTCGTCCCCGCCTGGACGCGAATTGAACGGGAGGATAAACGCTGGGTTATCCGCTCGGAGGGCGGCAGAATTCTCGCCCACATGCCCGACGGGGCGATCTATTTCGAACAGACATATTTTCCTTTTCTCGAAGGCGATGATCTGGACGCAATCTCCGAAGTCTTTGGAGAATCCATGTGGACCGCTATCGCCAGCCCGCCCGGCCCGATTGACAGCCGGGAGCTATCGGAAGGTGCAAGGCGTTTGCGTGCCGGGACAGACCGCGCGATCATAGGCCTCTTCGGCGGCAACCTCTTCGAAGTGGGTATGTTTCTTTATCGCAACGATCAATTCATGATGCTGCTGGCTGCTGAGCCGCAACACGCTCACCGTTTCCTCGACAAACTCATTGAAATCCACCTGGCCAATCTGGAGCGATTCTTAGCCGCTGTCGGTGAGCATATCAACATTATTCTATTCGGCGACGATCTCGGCATGCAGACCGGACCGATAATGTCACCGAAAATGTATTGCGAGTTTTTCAAGCCCCGACATAAATTGCTATGGAACCGCGCGAAAGAGCTGGCCGATGTCAAGGTCATGCTCCACTGCTGCGGAGGCGTCCGGGAATTGTTGCCGCACCTGATCGAAGCTGGCCTCGACGCTATCAATCCTGTTCAGATCAGTTGTTCGGGAATGGACGCTGCTGAGCTCAAGGCCGAGTTTGGGAGCGAACTTACCTTCTGGGGCGGCGGCTGTGACACGAGAGTTGTCCTGCCGAACGGCACTCCACAACAAATCGCCGAACACGTCAAACAGCAGATCGGGACACTCCGCCCCGGCGGGGGTTTTGTTTTCCAGCAGGTGCACAACATCCTGGCCAACGTACCGCCGGAGAATATCGCAGCGATGTTTGACACTGTGAATGACGGATTATAGGCCGGGGAGAATCGATACATGAGTCCAATCGATTATGTGATAATCCTGCTCTATTTTGCTGTTGTGATCGGGTTGGGTTTCTGGTATCAGAAGCGCGCATCAGAGAATCTGCAGGCCTATTTTCTGGGGGGCAAAGGAATCCACTGGCTGGCCCTGGCCATGTCCGGCTCGGTGTCCAACTTCGATATTACAGGGACGATGTGGATTATTTCCATCCTGTACGTTCTTGGAATGAAGTCGATGTGGCACCACTGGATGTGGGGGGTTCTGATGGGTGCATTTTTCCTGAGCTATATGGGAAAATGGGTCCGCCGCTCGAACGTGATGACTGCGGCCGAGTGGATGAAGACACGCTTCGGCAGTGACGCAGGCGGCAGGCTGGCCCGGACCGCTTACGCCCTGATGGCAGTACTGACGCTGGCCAGTTTTGTGGGATACGCTTATCAGGGAATCGGCAAGTTTGCCTCCGTTTACGTTCCGCTTGAATCTCTTGCCCAATATACCTCCAATCCATGGCTCCGGAACATATTCACGGCACATGAATCGGATTGCCTGGCTGTTTTGATCATTGGCATAACGACCCTCTATGTTGTTCTTGGCGGACTTTACAGCGTGGTCGTCACTGATGTTGTCCAGACGATCATTTTAACACTGGGCAGCATAATCATCGCCTGCATCGCATGGTTCCACCTGACTCCGGAGCTGATGTCCGGCCTGCCGGAAAATTGGAGTTCACTGAGCGTGCCGTGGCGAATCGAAGAATTTGCCGGGACCGAAAACGCACAGTTCGAGCTTTTCGGCGCCCTTGTTATTGTCTGGGTCGTCAAGGGCCTTCTGCTCAACGCAGGCGGCCCGGCTCAGATGTATGACTTCCAGCGATTCTTAGCTGCCCGTGATGCACGCGATGCCGCGAAGGTCGGAGCGGCTTGGAGCATTTTTCTGATTGTCCGCTGGGCGATGGCAATCGGAATTGCCCTGCTGGCCCTTACGGGAGTCACGGGCGTAACGGATTCCGAGAAAGTAATGCCGCTGGTTCTGCTGAAATTCCTGCCGGCCGGACTCAGGGGCATTGTCATCGCCGGATTATTAGCGGCGTTCATGTCCACTTTCAGCTCTACCGTCAACAGCGGAGCTTCGTTTATTGTTCGCGATCTGTGGCAGCCCTACTTGCGTCCCAACGCCAGCGAGAAACAGTCCGTGCGATTCAGCTACATTGCGACAATTCTACTGGTTCTCATCGGCTTGGGCATTGGCACCCAGGCCACCTCGATAGCACAAATATGGAGTTGGATGATGATGGCCTTAGGCGCCGGCGTGGTCGTGCCGAACGTGCTCAGATGGTACTGGTGGCGCATGAATGGCTGGGGCTATGCGTTTGGAACATTGGGCGGCATACTTCTCTCATTAGTAGCATTGTTTTTCCCGGATGCTCCGGCATATTACACGTTCCCGTTAATATGTGCCGCTTCGCTGATCGCCAGTATCTCTATATCTTTTGCGACAAAACCGACTGATAGTGAAATCCTTGTCGAATTTTACAAATCGGTTCGGCCATTTGGATTGTGGAAACCAATTGCTGCGAATGCGGATCTATCAAAGAAAGATTTATCCTCCAAGTCAGAAAATATGTCACTAACAATTGTAAATGTTCTGCTTGCCATGCTTGCGATTACAGGATTATATCTTTTCCCGATGTACCTCGTTGGCCACTGGTATCTCTACTCGGCAATATGGTTCGGATTGGCAATCGTGGCGGCATTCGCTTTAAATTACACATGGTACCGGTTTCTGCCCCCGCCGGGCAAGTGTGAAGACCTTGACAAGCTCTCGTAATTCAGGATAATTATTTTGATCCGTTACTTTCTTTTTTTGTATGTGATGTTTGAGTTATGAATGATAGCAAAGAAGATCAGCTATATATGAAGATAGCCATCGAGCAGGCACAGATTGCCGAGGAAAACGGCGATGTCCCCATCGGCACCGTTATTGTTTATGAAAAACAGATAATCGGCAAAGCCTATAATCAGCGAGAGTTGCTTCAGGACCCGACTGCCCATGCGGAAATCATCGCCCTTACACAGGCGGCGGCATTTATTGAAAGCTGGCGACTGCACGGCTGCACAATGTACGTCACGCTTGAGCCTTGCCCGATGTGTGCCGGGGCGCTTGTTCTGGCTCGGATAGACAGGCTCGTTTACGGCTGCGACGATCCTAAGGCCGGTGCGGTAAAGAGCCTGTACAATATAGTCACCGATGAAAGGCTCAATCACACAATAAGTGTGACTTCCGGCGTCTTAGCCGAAGAATGCAGTGGCCTTTTACAGCAGTTCTTTCGACGCCGCCGAATCGAAAATACTCAGCAGTAACAAGAAAGCCCTCTCACCGGCCCGGCTGATTCTGTGCCGTAAAAGAATGGACGTTATTTTTTAATCCAGAACACGTAAAATGGCTTTACCGCACACATCACAAATAATCCGGAGAACCACCAGACACTCAAATCCATTATGCCTGGTATCAGCTTGGCTATGACCATAGCAAAGAACATCGCAGCGCCTTGAGCCAGTTTCAAATCTATGATGCCGAGTCAGCTTTCCTGGGTTATGTCCCACGCCGCCTCAGTATCGCCTGTCAGATTCAAGGCGTATCGCCAGAGCCGCTTCTGCCATCGCGAGACCAGCATCTCCATCGCCTTGACGCTGCCGCTCTGGCAATCCATTACTAATATCTCATCAACGAGTTGTTCGACCGGCCTATCCACTCTATCTATAATAGTCTAACTTCCCCGCTCTGGGGTTCATTTTTCCCGAAAAATCTATTTTATGCCGAGAGGCTTGTTCTTTTCGCGGTTTATCATTGCAAACTGCTCGCAATGCTGCTATATTCATTAAAACCGAAGCAATTAGAAAGATATCTTGAAATAGTCATTAGTAAATAATAAATAGAAAATAATAAATAATAAATGTCATTGGAGAGGTGTCCGAGTGGCTTAAGGAGCAGCCTTGGAAAGGCTGTGTAGGGCTTGCCCTACCGCGGGTTCGAATCCCGCCCTCTCCGTT
>CAZHBL010000450.1:0-4929 GCA_964530105.1 uncultured Pirellulales bacterium
ATTAAAATTTTGACTCAATGAATACAGCAACCGCAGCTCACTCTGATCAACAACGTACCCAAGTGCGATGGGTGATCCTTTCACTTTTATTCATGGCAAGTTTCGTGGCTTATATGCTGCGAACGAACATGTCCATAGCCGGCGAAAGCATGATGGCTGATCTCGGGTTGACCAAGATTCAGTTGGGTATGGTGCTTTCGGCTTTTGCTTGGGGATATGCTATCTTCCAGTTTCCTGGCGGCATTTTTGGAGATAAAGTAGGATCCCGCCGGGCATTGACAACGATAGCGGTCTTGTGGGGGATCTTGACATTGATCACGGGCCTGGTACCAGGGACAACTCTAGTATCGACAACCATCATCCTGACCACGCTCATCGGACTGCGTTTCCTTATGGGAATCGTACAAGCTCCGTTGTTTCCGGTGGCCTGTGGAGGAACGATTGGAAACTGGTTCCCGGTCTCAGGATGGGCATTTCCGAACGGATTGACGAGTACCGGGTTGACGCTGGGTGCCGCCGCTACGGCACCGCTCATCGCTTGGCTGATGGAAACGTTGGGGTGGCGTGAATCATTTGTTTTAACAGCACCTTTAGCCTTTCTAATTGCAGGAGTCTGGTGGTGGTATGCAAGAGACAATCCGGCCGATCATCCCCGAGTCAGCAAGAAAGAGCTGGATTTGATCAATGCAGAGCGGCCATCACCGGCACAGGCTATCGAAGACAAAACGGCCTGGAAACGTGTACTCAAAAATCGAGACATCCTTCTGCTTACCGCAAGCTATTTTTGCATGAACTACGTCTTCTACATTTTCTTCAACTGGTTCTTCATCTACCTCGTCGATGTTCGAGAATTCAAAATCCTTGAAGGCGGCTACTTCGCTTCAACTCCTTGGATGGTCGGTGCGGTCGCTGCCAGTGTTGGGGGGCTATGGTGTGATCGCCTCTGCAAACGCATCGGTTCACGCTGGGGATGCCGAATTCCCGGCATCGTCGGTCTCAGCCTAGTTGCCGGTCTTCTTTTTCTCGGTGCCACAGCCAAGAATCCTTATCTGGCCGTAGTGTTCCTTTCGTTAAGCTTCGGATGTACTCAACTCACTGAGGGAGCATACTGGGCGGCAGCGATCTTCGTATCCGGCAAACACGCATCTGCAGCCACTGGAGTTATGAATACGGGTGGAAATGTGGTGGGCGGAATCGGGGCTCTTCTGGTTCCGGTCACAGCCGCAGCTTTTGGCTGGGTGCCAGCTCTGACGACCGGATCGGTGTTTGCGATGATCGGTGTTGGGTTGTGGCTGTTCGTGCGCGCCGACGAGCCTATGGATTTTCGTTCCGGTTAGTCCAGAATGAGATCCCCTTCCCTGGAAATTTCTTTTTGACTGAGTAAGTTTCTTTACTGTATTATTGCCAACGCTGCGGCTAAGAGTGCAAACATTGAATACGAGGGAGGAAAAATTGTCAAAACCAAAAAATAAATTCTTATGGTGCGCAATATGAGAAGCAGATTATTGATCGCGCTGATACTGGTATCGCTCATTATCACGACGGTTGCCAGCAGCCAGTCAAGGCTCCCCAACGTCACACATGCGGGGATCGAAGTCAAGGAGATCTGGATTCCGATGCCCGATGGCATGCGGCTGGCAGCCAGTCTGTTCATGCCGGCGGATCGAGAGGCCAGTACAAAATTCCCCGTTCTATTCGAATATCTACCCTACCGAAAAGACGAAAGCCGCAAAGACCGGTTCGCGCTGTTCTCATACTTTATCGAGCGAGGCTACGTCGTTGCGCGTGTGGATATCCGCGGTTCCGGCACCAGCGAAGGTAAACTGATCGAGTACGAATACACCGATCAAGAACAGGAAGATGGCGAAGTGGTCATAAACTGGCTGTCGAAACAGACCTGGTCCACAGGTAAGGTTGGCATGTTTGGCCTCTCATGGGGGGCTTTCAACTCCATCCAGATGGCGATGCGCAATCCTCCATCACTGAAAGCTATAGTCGCTATCCAGGGTACCGACGACCTGTTTCGTGACGATGTTCATTTTATCGATGGCATGATGCATGTCGATTCCTACGAGCTCGGTCAGGATATTGCCAATATTTTGCCCGCACCACCGGACTACGTCATCGATGAGGCCTATTTTCGCGATCGCTTCGACACGGAACCCTGGTTACTCATATACAAGCGTCAGCAACATGACGGCCCGTTCTGGAACCGGGCTTCGCTCAACTCCGATTACTCCAGCATCCGAATCCCGACATTTGTCATCGGTGGGTGGTATGACGGCTATCGGGACAGCGTGCCTCGAATGCTCGAAAAACTCGATGCACCAGTCAAGGGCATGATAGGTCCCTGGGCACACACCTGGCCAAATTTGCCCTATCCGGAGCCCGGTATGGAATGGCGTCACGAGGCCGTACGCTGGTTCGATTTTTGGTTGAAGGGCGAGGACACAGGCATCATGGATGAACCCCGGTTCGCAGTTTATGTTCGCAAGTGGCATCCGCCTGGCGTTGTCCATAAAGCGCCAGGCTACTGGCGATGGGAAGATGGCTGGCCGATCGAACGCACCAAAAAACTGGCCCTTTACGCGCAAGCTGATCATACCTTGTCGGAAGCTAAACCTATGGGTGGCGAAGGACAAACCCACAGACTCCGGTATGTTCCTACGGTTGGCGTCGAGGCATCGGGTAACGTCAATTGGTGGGGGGATTTTCCATGGGATCAGCGCGGTACCGACGCCTACAGCCTGGTCTATGATTCTGATCCGCTAAAACAAGACCTGGAGATCCTCGGCTTTCCGAGGGCGATATTGCATGTATCGGCGGATGCGCCCCTGGCTAATTGGATTGTGCGCGTTTCCGACATCGCGCCCGATGGAACCGTCACCCAGGTGGCGGGCGTCGGAATTAGCGGAGCGCAGCGGAAATCTTCGGAAGAACCGGAGTCGTTGGTGCCCGGCCAGCTTTATAAGCTAGAGTATGACTTGCACTTCACTTCGTGGGTGTTTCCCAATGGGCACCGGATTCGTCTGGCTGTCAACAACGCGCTCTGGCCAATGATCTGGCCCACTCCCTATGCGATGACCACGAGCCTGGACGTGGAAGGTACAAATGCATCACATATCGTGCTGCCGGTTGTGCCTGAGTCGGGCCGGTTTGGACCTGAATTTCTACCTCCAGCCACGGATCCGGAACTGCCGGGTTACTCTTATCTCACACTCGATGATGAATCGGTCTCAGGCTATGCCGAAACCAGGATTATCGAACGCTTTCCGGTTACATCAAAAACTCGAATTGGAGCTTCGGGAGCGAGCGGTTCAGGCTATCCTTGGGCGACAATCAAGTATTGGGAGGATATGGTCCATGAAGCGCAGGACAACGATCCTGCCAGCGCCAGTGTAAGGGGTAAAACTCGTTATAAAATTGAACAGGCCGATCGAACACTGACAGTGGAGGGGGATCTTTCGTTCTCCAGTGATCGCGAGAACTTTTATTACACATACACGCGGCGGGTGCTGGAAAATGGAAAACTCATCAAGGAGAAAACCTGGGAAGAGACCATTCCGCGCCATTTTCATTAGTATAACGGTCAAGGACCATGACACCTCCTTGTGAATTATATCACTTAGGAGGTTTAAATAGTTTTTCGGACAGTCCCTGCAGGAATTCTCTGCGGCTTGAGGCCAAATTCGATGGTTTGATAATCACGACACCCGTCCTTCGGCTTTAGCTCCATGCCGAGTTAATATGAATATATCAGTCAATCCTGTTGCTCCTTTTCTTGTGATGTAGTAAGTTGAATGTAATTATTCCAAATTTCACATACAATTTCCCAAGTTCCATCAGCTTGACGCTCATAGATTGCCACCCATCTCACTATAGATTTGATCGGTTCGGCTCCCTCGCTAGGAGTAATTGTGATATCTACACCGCGGGCCATTCCCAAGTCTCCAGAAACACGCACTTCTTCAGCTCTGTCATCAATTTCAACGTCATCATCAACCTGCATATCGTACTGCTCCATTTCTCGTTTAAAAGTAGCTTGTATCGCCTCTTTCCCAACTAGTGTAGGCTCATCATGTCCCATCCTTATCGCATCTTCTGTGTAGAGTGATACAAGCTTATCAACATCACCCACATAATATGCTTTATACCATTCATAAATTAGGCTCTTTATTGCCTGCACATCAGCTTCGACATCTACCACGGGCTCCTCCACCACCTCTTCACCCCGCTGGCAACCGAGCATAAAGCATAGAATCAGAGCCAAAGGTAGAATCATGTAAAATTTTTTCATCTTTTTTTCCTATCTGAAAATTTGGTTTCTGATTAGCTACTTTTTCTCTTCTTGTGGTTCTTGAGGCTGAGGAGGAGTAATTGTAAAGCCGAGTTGCTGCAACACTTGAAGCACATTGAAATAAACCCATTCCTCCACTATTTTTCCCTCATCTACTCTATCGATGGCGACTCCTGAAAACTTAACCTTCTTCCCTGTCGCATGGATATCGCCAAGAGGTGTGTGAAATGAACCTGTATTGACTCCGGAAAATGTCCACACCAAAATAATCCTATCCCCTTTAACAATCGTTTCATCTAGTACGGCATGTAAATCAGGGAAAGCTTTATGTGTATATGAATAATACCCTTTCAATGCTTCAAGACCGATGATATCCTCAGGAGAACTGCAATCATGCACCACAACATCTGAGGAATAAATTTCATCAAGCAGGGCTAGATTGCCCTCATTTCTGGATTTCACATAAACATCACCGATAGCTGTCGCTTCTTCTTCCGTAATCCCTTCTTCGCCCTTTTGGCAGCTGAAAGTAAAACAAAGCAGAAAGACCAAAGGAATGACCAAAAGTAGTTTTTTCATGTATACCCCTCTACTTATAGGTTTAATAAGAATTATTCAACCCAAGAGAGAAG
>CAZHBL010000451.1:0-4886 GCA_964530105.1 uncultured Pirellulales bacterium
TTAAATATTGCGATGGGACAGGAAGGCGATATGGCCCATCATCTCTTGATTTCAATGAAAAGAGACAACGAGCAAATCAACAAGATTCTGGCGAAGGCCGGATGGACCAAAGTCGAACTTCCGAGTGAGCTGCGGTCTGTGAAGACGGATGTTTTCAAAGAACTTTCCGCAAAACTTCAAACATTGACTGAAGAGCAGAAAAAGATCGGGAAGAAGGTACATGATCTGGTCAAGAAGGATGAGAAACACCTGACAGATACCTGGATTAATCTTCGCGTCAATGAACTTTTCCTTAAGATCCAGGCCAATTTCAAGTCGTCTTCCCGGACTGTAATTTTTACGGGATGGCTTCCCTCGTCGACAAAAGAGAGATTGACGAGGAAGATAAAGCAGGCATGTGAAGATCGCTGTTACCTGGAATGGAATGAAGCTGGCAGCGGGGGCGCCATCGGCGGTGAAGTCCCCGTGCGGTTCAATAATCCGAAGGTGCTCGCCCCATTTCAGATGCTGGTCAGCAATTTCGGCATTCCCAAGTACGGAACTATCGATCCGACTCCTTTTGTAATGCCCTTGTACTTAGCAATGTTCGGGCTCATGTTCGCCGATTTGGGACAGGGTTTGATACTTGCAATCCTCGGCATTCTGGGTGTGTCTTTCTGGAAGAAGAATGAGGCCAAACAGGGATTATGCACTCTTGCATGGCTTGTCATATGGTGTGGCTGCTCCTCCATGCTCTTCGGTGCGCTTTTCGGGTCCTATTTCGGCATGGGCCTTTTCCCGCCGCTCTGGTTCGATTTCCACGGCATCATATCCGGCCACAGCGTCCACAAATCCGCCGTAAATAACATTTTCGATGTATTGACAATCACGATATACTTCGGCATCTCGATCATCTTTCTCGGTCTGCTCTTCAACTGGATAAATATAATCCGGGAGAAAAAATGGATTGAGCTGATTTTTAACAAGGGCGGCGTTCTCGGCGGGTGGATTTACGCGGGAGGCATCTATGTTGTGTCATATATGATTGCTCACGGCTACAAAGAATTGCCTCCGGGGACCGTGCTGTTCCTTCTGGTGGGACTGCCTGTACTATTGCTCTTTATTAAAGGACCTTATCACTATTTCAAACATGAACCAGGGCAATCCGGCGAAAGAACCAATCTTCTTTTTGCGCTCATCAATTTCTTAATGGAATGGTTTGTTGAGCTTCTTGAGATTTTCAGTGGCTACCTCTCCAACACTCTCTCTTTTATGCGAGTGGCCGGACTCGGTATCGCCCATGTCTGTCTGATGATCTCTTTTTTCACTATTGCAAGTATGACTTCAGGCCTTGCCTCTATTCTAATTCTTGTACTTGGAAACATACTGGTCATTTGTCTCGAAGGTCTTTCCGCGGGTATACAGGCCTTGAGGCTCAATTATTATGAATTCTTTACGAAGTTCTTTCACGGAACTGGAGAACTATACGCACCAATTTCACTAAATAGCAGAGACAAGTAAGAAAGGAAAATGACGCCATGAATGAACATGAAACCAAACTGAAATTACATATAACCCAGAGCATTGTTGCGCTTTCTACTGTGATGGCAATTATAGCGACAGTGTTTTGTACCAGCGCTTTGTCGGGAACATCACCTGACGGAGAAGCCGCCACTTTGGGAGAGGCGTCGCATGGTGAAGCAACCGCAGAACCGGAAATGAGTTCGACAAAGGCCGAAGTAACGAAATACGGCCTCATTGCTGCAGCTATCGCTTTTGGCCTTGGCGCCATTGGCGCCGGATTTGCGATTTCTCATGTTGGCGCTGCAGCTATGGGTGCGATTGCCGAAAAACCAGAGATTGCAAGCCAGGCGCTAATCTTCATTGCACTTGCAGAGGGGCTTGTAGTGTTCGGTTTTATCACGGCCATATTGATTCTCAACAAGGCATAAGCGTACGATGAAGTACTCTATTATAGGCGATGATGATACGGTTCTTGGTTTCGGAATGGTGGGAGTGTCCGGAAAAGTTGCAGATAATGCTGATGAAGCAGAACGCGCTTTTCAGGCATTACTTGAAGACAAGGAAACCAGCATTATTATTATTACCGAACGTATTGCAGATATGATGCGCTCGACTGTGGATAAATACCTGTTTACTGTAAGTTTTCCACTTATTGTGGAGATCCCTGACAGAAATGGTACGAAACCGGGCAGGCCTGGAATCAAAGAAATGGTAAATACTGCTATAGGATTAAAGTTATGATATTTGAACCTCTTTTAGCACTTTAGTAATATCAGGAAGAGGATATATTTGAAAAAGGTATAAAGTACCTATGGAATCAGTAGAAAAAGAAAAGGCTTCGTTAATTTTGGGTATTGAAACAGATGCACGTGCTGAAGAAGGAAAAATTATCGAGGAAGCAGAGAATCAGGCGGCCGAGAAAAGAAAATACTCTGAGAAGAAAGTCGAATCACTATTAAATGAAGCCCGAAAAAAAGCAGAAGAACAGGCGGAAACTGCAAAAAAGAAGATTATTTCCGCAGCCGAGCGTGAGGTGAAACGTCGTTCCATGCGTGTCAGGGACGCTGTAATGCAAAAAATAATGGACCGAGCGGAACAAAAACTCAGTTCAATGACCGGCGACGAAAAGTACAGGTCTGTTCTGGTAAACTGGATTACGGAGGCTGCCGTTGGCCTGGGCGCCGAGTCCGCCCGGATCAACGCCTCGGAAAAAGAGCGGGCATTGATCAATGACCGTATGCTTTCAGAGATCGCAAGAAGAATCCAAAAGCAAACCGGCAGACAGACATCACTGACTTTGTCTGATGAAAAACCTCTGCAATCTCAAGGCGTTGTTTTGACTGCCGCCGACGGACGCACCGCCTTCAATAATCAGGTCAGGACACGAATGTTGCGCAAGCAGCGAGAGATTCGAACGTTGATCTACAACACCTTATTTAACTACGATCAAAAAGAGTAATTATGAACAACAGAATTATAGGTCACATTAAACGGGTCAACGGCCCCGTGATAGAAGTAATGGGGATTACCGATGCAGAGATGTTCGAACTGGTCCGTGTAGGTAAGGAAAATCTTATCGGTGAGCTTATCAAGCTTGAAACCCACAGCGCAGTGGTTCAGGTCTACGAGGACACGACAGGAATCTCTCCTTATGATCCGGTTTATGGAGCGGGGATGCAGCTTTCCGTGGAACTGGGCCCTGGAATGATCGGCACTATTTATGACGGTATCCAGAGACCGCTTGAATCTATCCGGGAAATGTCGGGCATTTATATCAAGCGGGGAATAACCGTTCCGTCACTGGACAGGGTAAAGAAATGGCACTTTGTTCCTTCGGTGAAAGAAGGCGACAGTATCTCGGGGGGAATGGTCCTCGGAACCGTTCAGGAAACGAAGAATCTCCTTCACAAGATTCTCATTACGCCGAACGACAAAGGGATCATTGAGTCGATAGTGCCTGAAGGCGATTACACTGTTGAGGACGTAATTGCGGTGCTGAAGACTGATAATTCACAGAAGAAAGACCTCTTTCTCATGCACCGGTGGCCTATCCGAGTCCAAAGGCCGACACGGAGCCGTCTTGCCCTGGACATCCCGCTGATTACAGGCCAACGGGTAATTGACACGCTCTTTCCGGTCGCAAAGGGAGGAACCGTCTCCATCCCCGGCGGATTCGGGACCGGCAAGACAATGACGCAGCAGGCATTGGCAAAATGGTGTGACGCAGATATTATTGTGTATATCGGCTGTGGTGAACGAGGTAATGAGATTACGGATGTACTTACTGAATTTCCGAAACTGATTGATCCGAGAAGCGGCCGGTCGCTAATGGAACGGACTATTCTGATCGCCAACACGTCCAACATGCCGGTCTCTGCCCGGGAGGCAAGTATTTACACCGGGATAACCATGGCAGAGTACTTCAGAGACCAGGGATATCACGTTGCGGTGATGGCGGACTCGACGTCACGCTGGGCCGAAGCTCTCCGCGAGCTGTCGGGCCGAATGGAAGAGATGCCCGCCGAAGAAGGATTTCCCGCTTACCTGCCGACCAAAATAGCGGAGTTCTATGAACGTGCCGGCTCGATGGAAACTTTGAACGGCGAAAGCGGTTCTGTGACTATAATCGGCGCCGTATCTCCGCCGGGTGGGGACTTCTCGGAACCTGTGACACAGCATACAAAGCGGTTTATCCGCTGTTTCTGGGCTCTTGACCGGTACCTTGCCAACGCCCGGCATTATCCCGCAATCTCGTGGATTGACAGTTACAGCGAATATCTCAATGATATAGCCTGCTGGTGGGAGCAGCAAGTCAGTGCCGAGTGGCTCGCCGACCGAACGGAAATAATGGAGCTTCTCCACAGGGAGGTACGGCTTCAACAGGTCGTAAAACTGGTTGGCCCCGATGCCTTACCCGATACGCAGCGATTCGTCCTGGAAGTATGCACGTTGTTTAAGAACGCGTTCTTGCAGCAGAATGCATATGACAAGATTGATATGTTCTCTACTATTGAGAAGCAGGCAAAAATGCTGCACATCATTGTCACTTACTGGAAACGCGGCTCCGAGGCGATAAAGAACGGAGCGATTCTAGCCAAATTGAGAAAAATGAAAGTATCTCAGGACATAGTTAAAATGAAATTTTCGATTCCTAATGACAACCTTTCCGGCCTCGATAAAATCGAAGCCCGCTTAGAACGTTCGATGGATCAGATGGAGGCTTTGTATGCCTGAAACAGAAAACAGACGTCTGCTATCCGGACGTGAATATATTGGCGTCGACAAAATTGACGGCCCCCTCATTTTTGTGAGCAAGACACACCCTGTAGGATACAGAGAGCTTATCGAGTGTGTAGACAAGCAGGGCAACGTCCGGCTGGGGA
>CAZHBL010000452.1:0-4885 GCA_964530105.1 uncultured Pirellulales bacterium
ATTTTTCGATACGCTTGTTGACAAGCTCCATCAAGGCGTCATTGTAGATTTCCTTGTAGCCGAATTTGTCGCGGATTTCGTCGCCGGGAACAAGCCCGAATTCTTTGACCATCTCAACCAGCGCTTCCATCTGCACTATTGTCTGGATACCGGTTGACTGGTCGATGTAATCGAGGACGCGGTTTCGCACCTGGTGATAGAGGGTCTCGTCGGCGGTTTTGTATTTGTCGCCGAGAATCGCTCTGATCATTACCGGGGCCATAACCTGCTCCCAGCCCTGCCTCAATGTACTTACGGTCCCATCGTGATCGAAGACGGCGTGCTTTATCCGGGCCTGGGGCATCGATTCGGAGCAAAATTCTATTTCCGTATCATCAAGATAACGGGCGCCTCGTCTATCGGTCGCAAGCTCCGGCTGATAGATATAATCGGTGTCTTTGCCGATTTCGAGGATCTCAGGACCGGAGGCAGTGCCCGTCTGGAACAATTTCTGGACGGTGACGGCGGCGGCAATGTTGGCAAACTTGGCCGCCTCGGCCGGACTAACGCCCGCTCCCAGACACAACGCCAGGGCGCTGGTGACCGTATCACCCGCGCCGACGATATCAAGCTTCTTCAATAATTGAATACCCGGGACTTCGTGGTAACCGTCGGCATCAACTGTAATAATCCCCCGTGAGCCACGTGTCAGAAATACCGGCTTGTTGAACTGCCGATATAAATTTTCGGCGTATTTTTTCACATTCGCCAATGTCAGAACATCGTCGAGCTTCACTTCGACGTTGTTCAGTTGGGCCGCTTCCAGATCATTTGTTTTACGATAGATGTCTCTGAATTTGCGGCCGTAGTGCCGGGAATCGAGCAGGACGATTTTGTCTCTAAACTTTTCGAAGAGTTCGTTCGCAGAGTCTATGAAAGATTCGTTTGTAATACTGCCTGGAACCTGCTGGTTGAATATCAAGACATCGGCCGTCTTCAGAGCGTTTTTTATACCGTCAAGAAGAATTTCGTCGGTTGCCTCGGTTCGTTTATTGAAAAAGCCGAAGTCCATACGCGGCAGCTCTTTGCCCTCAAGATACGGCTTGCCGAACGTAACTGTGTCGAAATTATCCTTTTGAACGACTAAATAGGTCGTATCAACACCAAGCTCTTCGAGCTGACGAGTCAATTCTCTGTCGAAGATGTCATCTCCGACAACACCTATAACCCGGATCGACGCCGGCTCGAGAGCGGCAAGATTGGCGACAACGTTGGATGCTCCGCCGAGCGAATAGTAGTGCCTGGCGACAGCCTGAGCCTGCAGACCGGTCTCGAGTGAGATTTCCGATCCACAGGGATCAAGCAACCAGTAAGCATCGATACAGAAATCGCCGTAAACCGCGACGTTTACATTCTTAATGCGAGCTAAGATTTCACTGATGCGCTCTTCTTTCATTTTTCAACACCTTTTTGCTGCGATATTTGTATCGTCTTTTTATAAAGCAACGGAAAGGTTTGTTTCTGGTTGCCCTGTATGTAAAAGCCTTTTCCGGCAAATGACTGGGGAATTCGGGTGACAACACTTTTCTGGTCGCGGAAATAATAGCCCTGCAAAGATTCATCGCTCATTGCTTCTGGTTCCCGTTCACGCAGATCGAAGTCGGCGGTGAGAATGCCGTTCGGAACGCTACCCGTGTTGGCGGCGACTGAGACGGCTTTCAGCAGAACTTCCGGCCCGGTCACGGCGCTTCCGATGTTGAGCACCACGCCGCCATCGGTAAGTCCGGCGATTTCATTCGTGTAAATAAGGAAATCCCTGCCGGAACAGCCGCCCTTCGCCTGGCCGTCAAAAGATGGATGCTGGTCGATTACGTCTGTACCTATCCCAACGTGAATAGTGAAAGGAACATTATTTTCAAAGCAGGCGGCAAGGAGACTTACTTGAGGATAAGCGAAAGTATCCGGCAAATCGCCTTTCGCAGCCGAGGCAAGAACCTCCCGGCGGAAATCCTCGTCGCATATCGTCCTGCCGAGCGACTCGCCAAGCCCAAGTTTATATTTGTTACCGACGGACATAGCATAATTGAAATAAGCAAATTCGCGAGCCATCCCGAACCGGCCCTTGTTCAGGGCATCCGGGACATTTTCACTGGTTTGGCCAATCAGGGCCAGCTCAAAATCGTGAATAGCCGCCGCACAATTGCCGGCAATGAGACTGACAAGATTCCGCTTTACCATCTCGGCAAGCAGAGGGCCAAGGCCATTCTTAATCAAATGGGCACCCGTAAAAACGACAACGGGCTTGCCGGCCTGTCGGCTTGAAACAATCGCCAGTGCAATATTCTCAATCTCGCCGTAGGTCTCTTTGGGTAAATCAAGAGCAAGATCGCCAAGCTCTTCAGGATGGATAAGGTCGTCGAGCGTAACCTTATTCGAGCGAGTACTCAACGGATACGTATTGACTCGATCGAGGTCAAAGGCATTGTATTTGCCGTTGTAATCCATAGAAGTTCCCGCTATTGAAGTTTTTCGATGAGTTTTTCAAGCCGCTTGATGGATTCCACCATACACCGTATGGTATGATAGTTGACTTTCCATGAATGGCTCATGTGTGTCCAGATAGGCTCACCTTCACGAGTCGTCAAAGGCCACCATTCACCAACAGGATGATTTATCATCTTGTCGAAAACGAAACGGTGCACGTTTTCGTAGGCCGGCCAGTATTCCTCAGGTCCGAACCGCAGGCACGCTTCCAACATTCCTATCATGACTTCCGCCTGCTGCCAGAACTCCTTTTCCATATCGTAAACACCGCCGGCGTGCGGCCCTTCGACATAAACGCCGCCATATTCCCAATCGACGCCGTTATCCCGCCCATGATCTGTCGCCTTCTTGATAATATCCCTGTACTCTTTGAAGCCCGTGCCCATGATATCGGTCGCGTGGGCGAGCAGCCAGGCAAACTCGACATTGTGTCCCGCGGAAGTATTGTCCCCGGCGTTGTCTTTTTGCCCGCCTTCGGCAAAGCGGTCCCAGCCCCAGACGATATCGAACTTTATTTGCGGAGCGACTTTCCAATCGACCGTGAATTGAGGGATGCCGGTAGCGTATTTTGGGTGAAGGATCCGTTCGTTGAGCAGGTCAATATCCTCGACAAGCGTTCGTCGGTGGATGGATTGGCCGGTGCATTCATAGAGCGTAGTGAAGGCCTCCATAAGGTGCATGTGGACATCGAGGGTCTTTCGGTCGCCGCCCTTCGGGCCTGGGCCGCAGAGGTCCCAGTTCCTCTCGAACATCTCGTAATAGCCGCCATACATGGTATCTGCTGCGTATTTCTTTAATAGGTCGAAGGTTTTTTCGGCGTATTCTACGCCGCGCCGGTCCCCGGTGGCCATGGTATATTCACTGAGGGCGTACATGATAAAAGACAGGCCGTAGAGAATTTTTTTATCGCATGTAACATTTCCGGCACGGTCGGTAATCCAAAAGAAACCACCGTATTTTTTGTCCCACATCTTGTCGATAAGGAAATCGACGCCGTGGCTGGCGTATTCGGCACACTTGCCGTCGCCGTAGCCGGCCCTGTGGGCGGTGGACATGGAATAAACGGTGCGGGCCTGGGCGAGCATGGATTTTTCGTCTTCGCCGCTGTCGTTGCCGTCTTTATCGAAATGCGTAATAAAACCACCGTTCTTGTCGTCTTTGCACCGATCCATCCAGAACGGAAGCAGCTCGGTCGTAAAGTGCTGCCTGCACTCTTCGAGGCACGCGGATACTTTTTTAGCATCGATAGCCATTTTGCAATCCTTTCAATTGGTCGATCAGATATCTATCGTCAACAGGTCCAGGAACTCATGGAATCCGCACATAATAACAAATACGCTCATTGACAGCAACGAGCATTTGGAGCGAATTTTCCGGTCCAATCTTGCGAATCGGACACCCATTAATGACAACAGGTTTACCCTGGTAATAGCAGGAATGAAAATCTTCAGACTGGTTAGACCGCGAGAATAACGATATAAATCATTTTACGCATGTACGGAAGCAACAAGCAAAGTTCAAGCACTTGCTTTAAGTCTGTAAAACGAAAAGGTAAAGTAATATAACTCCTGTATCAACTTTTTGCCTGGTCGAGGATCAGATCCTTTACCTTGCGGCTGGGCAGATTCAATGCTCCGTAAGCTGCAGCGGCCGTGCTGCGAAGCTCGGTTTCAGTTGTGTCTGAGCTGATAAGCGCATAAATGGCATCAATCGTCTCATCAGGCAGCATATTGGCGTTCAGCTTGGCCGAATTTGCAAGAGAAATAAAAGCCGCTATTCGCACATCCGGCGTATTATTGGCCTCAAGAGCCATTGCGGCGATTGCCCGCTGGGCGCCCGGACTGTCGAGATAGGCTAATATCTGTCCGGCCAGAACCTGGATTCTCTTGTCACTTACAGCGCTTTCAAGAGCAGGCTGGGCGGCAGATAAATCAAGGACGGAATTCCTGGCCTGGGCCAACGAGAGCATGGCTTCGGCGGCACGGAAGGCGTAGTTTTCGGCGATCTCTTCGCTCCAACCGTTCGCACCTCCCGCAGCAGTCTGTGAGTTCTGTCCCAAAGCTTCGGCGAGATTCGCAACGACCAGCTTGCTCTCGGCAAATCCTTCCTTGGGGCCGGCTGCACCTATGGCTATCGCGGCACTGTATCTGACCATACGATCGTTGAATGACAGGGCGGCAAGCAGCGGCTGAGATGGGCCCATTTGATAAAGCAATGACTTTTCGCCGGCGGTCGTTGCCAGCGCCTCGATCACACCAAGCGCGACATGAGCATTATTGTCTTTGACGGCACGAGCAAGCGCCTGGTGGAGATATTCAACGCCCGCTGTCGTAGCGTAAACGAGAGCATCGGCGTGACGTTC
>CAZHBL010000453.1:0-4866 GCA_964530105.1 uncultured Pirellulales bacterium
GCAGAAGTTTAGAAACTGGCGCTGGTACAAAGGTCTTGGCGGCGGCCCGATTGTCGATTTGGGTTCACATCAGATCGACATTTTTAGCTGGTTCATCGGTGCCAATCCCAAGGCCGTCATGGCCAGCGGCGGTATCGACTACTGGAAAGGACACGACTGGTACGACAACGTAATGGTCATCTATGAGTATCCGGTTGGCGACCGGACCGTCAGGGCATATTACCAGACCATAACGACCAATAGTTACAACGGTTATTTTGAGGTCTTCCTGGGTGATGAAGGTTCGCTGGAAATCTCGGAAGCTTCCGGTCGCGGCAAGGTTTACCGTGAGGCGTGGGTCCCGGCGGAAAACTGGGAAAAGTGGGTCAAGATGGGCTTCATCAAAGAGCCGGTTGAGCCGAAAGAGGAAAAACCCGCCGGCGACGCCGTGCTGGATGTGCGCGAGTCACCGAAACCGCCGAGCTATGACATCCCGGTATCAATGGAAGGCAAGCCGTATCATCAGCCGCACCTTGAGAACTTCTTCGATGCGGTTCGCAAAAACGACAAGAGCATACTGAATTGCCCCGGTGAAATCGGATACGAAACAGCAGTGACGGTATTGAAAGTGAATGAAGCAGTGGCGGCCGGCAGGAAGCTGGAATTCAAGCCGGAAGACTTCGTGGCCTAAACGTTCGGTTACGTTAGCCGCTCTGTAAGATAAATATTAATGCATTGAGAGAGAAGGATTGAGCGTACATTGAGAAAAGGATTGATATTAAAAGGTTTCTTGTGTTTGTTGGCCTTATGTATTACTGCCGTCGCTGCTGAAACCGGACAGCGGCTTCTCGGTGACCAGAGTGACGGCAGCAGGGCACATCCAATTCATCGCATTGCAGTATTTGCCGAGCCGAGCGAACAAGGCAAAGAAGCCATCAAGATAGATCCGAATATTAATCCGGAAGAAGATGTGCTGTTGCCTTTTTCCACACGACAAACATGCGGTGTTTGTCACAGCTATGAGATAATAAAAGGAGGCTGGCACTTCAATTCGGTCGATCCGAACGTTGATCCCGGCCGGCCGGGCCAGCCATGGCTATACGTTGACGCCAAAACCGGTACGCAAATACCTCTTTCCTATCGCTCCTGGCCGGGTACATTCAAGCCTTCGCAGTTCGGCCTGAGCGACCGCGAATTTACTAAAATCTTCGGCCGCCAGACACCGGGCGGCGGCGCCGGCGAGACCGACGATATGGTAGATGTCATGCGGCAGTACGTTTCCGGCAAGCTGGAGATTAACTGCCTGAGCTGCCACAACGGTGACCCGCGTCAGGACCAAGGCGGCCCGTCCGGTTACGCCGTGCAGATAAGCCGCGGCAATTTCCGCTGGGCGACGGCTGCATCCTCAGGACTGGCTACAGTTACCGGATCTGCGAACGACATGGACGAAATGTACGATCCGTTCGATCCGTTTGCAGTCGAAACAGCTCAAAGCGGGAAGAATAAGCCGCCAACGATCTCATATCATAAGAACGTGTTTGACTACGAAGACAGCGTGTTCTTTAATATTGTCAGAGAGGTTCCTTCGTACCGGTGTTACTACTGCCACTCTAATCTCTACATAGACACCGAAGAGGCGGAAAAATGGTCCCAGAACGAAGACATCCACCTCAAAGCGGGCCTGGCCTGCGTCGATTGTCACCGCGAGGGTGTCGCCCATAATACCATCCGTGGGTATCCTGGTGAGGCAAAAACCTCGGGCAATGAAATGGCGGCTGCTTCCTCCTGCGAAGGCTGTCACCTCGGAGAACATTCCGCTTCGGAGCCTACCGCCGGGCGCTTGGGCGCGCCGGTTCCCGAACATCGTGGTATCCCGCCGGTGCATTTCGAGAGGTTGACCTGTACCGCTTGTCACTCTGGCCCATGGCCTGCCGATAAGCCGTACTTTACGAAGACTTCGATGGCCCATCGCCTCGGTACGCCGAATGTGAATAAGGCCCGCGAGATGCTGCCGCACATTGCCTCTCCTGTTTTCGCAAAACAAGCTGACGGTAAAATCGCACCTCACAAGCTTGTTTGGCCTTCATTCTGGGGCGTTCTCAAAGATGATAGCGTAACGCCGATTGAACTCGGAATTGTCACGAAAGCGATTGGCGACGTGCTCTCAAAGGAGAAGTTCCCTTTCTCGGGCGACTGGCCGGAATTGACGGCCGATCATATCGTTAAAGGCCTGACTGCTCTGGCATCCGGCGATTCCACGGAAGGCAAAGCAGTTTATGTCAGCGGCGGCAGACTATACAGCCTTGACGATTCTGGCCAACTGAGCGAACAGAAGGACCACCCCGCAGCGAAGCCTTACTTGTGGCCCATCAGTCATGATGTCAGGCCGGCGGCCCAGTCCCTGGGTATTCGCTATTGTACGGATTGTCACGGCACTGAAGCGCCTTTCTTCTTCGGGGACGTTAACGTCGATACTCCGGTTGTTGCGGCCAGGGAATCTAAAAAAATGGTTGAGTTCCAGGATATCTCCCCATCCTATGCCTGGGCGTTTGCCTTCTCATTCGTGTTCCGTCCCTGGATGAAGCTGGTTGTCCTTTGTTCATGTGCGGTTATGGCCTTAGTTCTGTTGTTATATGCCTTGAAGGCCCTGGCTTGTGTTGTCAAAACACTGGCCGGAGAAAATTAGTGGTTCTTGCTTTAAAATGTGAGTGATATGTTTCAAACGATTTCGATAATCGCATTTATAGTTACCATCTGTGCTCTGGCACTGAATTGTATTATTTCTCCCTGCAAGGAATGCTGGCGGCATCCTTTGAGAAAACTCATACAGCTTTTTACCATGCTCCTTATTGAAAAGAAGCTGAGCCCGGCGGGAGTTTTAAGAAAACTGGTTTATCTGCTGGCCCTGCTTTGTCTTATCGTGCTGGCATTGACCGGCTTCTATCCGACGCTTGTCCTGGGCGAGCACATTTCAGGTTATCTGGTCATGGTGCACGCCACATTCGCGCCGGTTTTCGCGATCTGCCTGGCGGTTCTGGCCGTGATGTGGGCGCGTAACAGCCGCTTCACCGGCAATGACTGGCCGTGGTTTCAACGCTTTGTTCAGCGTGTTACTCTGATTAAAAGCGCCGGCAAAGAAACGCATCCCGAAGGCTCCGGCCTCGGGCAGAAGATATCTTTTTGGCTGATAATCTTTTTGGCTTTGCCGCTGGCCTTGTCGATTGTTTTGAGTATGTTCCCAATTTTCGGAACTCATTGGCAAGAGCTTCTCCTGGGTATTCACCGTTACACAGCTGTGTTGTTTTCCCTGGTGGCAATCGTTCATATTTACCTGATGATTCGATGTAAGACGAACGAATAACCTCAAGATATACTGTTCTTTCATATGTTTGTCGGGGTCACTGACGCGGAATATTGCGTTTGTGGCCCGTTCTATATACAGACGCAGATTACAGCCTAATCCATTGTGATAGGCTTTCGGTTTATTTATAGCGTTTTCTTACGCATAAAGGGGCTCTTTTAGAAGGGCCGGAAAGGAGAAAGAGCCGATGGCCAAGGTAAAAGTCGCTGTCGTAGGGCTTGGATTTGGTGCCGAATTCATCCCCATTTATCAAAGACACCCCGACGCCGAGTGTTACGCTATTTGCCAGAGGAACGAGGCTCACCTCAATGAAATAGGCGACCAGTTTGGCATCGAAAGGCGCTTCACAAAATTCGAAGACCTTTTGGGCATTGACGAGCTGGACGCAATCCATGTTGTCTCACCTATTGCCGATCATGCCTGGATGTCGCTGGAATCGCTCAAGGCGGGCAAGCACACATGCTGCACTGTCCCGATGGCTACGACCCAAGAGGACTGTCTTGCTATTGTTAAAGCGCGAGACAAATCCGGCAAAGTTTATATGATGATGGAAACCGCCGTATACAGCCGGGAGTTTCTCTATGCACAGGAACTAGTCGAGTCGGGCAAGTTAGGCAAGATACAATTCCTTCGCGGCTCACATCAGCAGAACATGGGCCTGCCGGGCTGGCCGGATTATTGGTACGGTTTTCCGCCGATGCATTATGCAACTCATGCCGTAAGTCCGCTGTTGTGCCTTGCGAAGAAGCGCGCCGAATCTGTCGTCTGTCACGGCTCGGGCCGGATTCAGGAAGATTATATTAAGAAGTACAATTCACCTTTCGCGGCAGAAACCGCTCTTATCAAACTTGCCGACTCCGACCTTGCCTGCGAGGTGACCAGATCATTGTTTAATACGATCAGGCAATACAGGGAGAGTTTCGACGTTTACGGCACAGAGCTTTCATTCGAATGGGAGCAAACCGCCGGCGAAGGCCCGGTTATTTATTCCGGCTATGAGGATGCCGAGAGAATAGAGATTCCCGACTACGGGCACCGGCTGCCGAAGGAAATCGCTCCCTTCACGGGGCACGGCGTCTATGACGAAGAGCATGAGCATACGTCTTTCATACAGGGCAGCGGGCACGGCGGCTCTCATCCGCATCTGACGCACGAGTTTGTTCGCGCGATTGTTGAAGACAGGAAATCCGCCGTCGATGCGGGCACCGCGGCGAACTGGACTGTGACGGGAATCTGCGCCCACGAATCGGCGATGAACAACGGCAAGAGGATTCAAATCCCGCGGACTGATTAGATGCTTTTTCGCTGCGGACAAATTTCTCGGAAACCCGTTAAAAAACTGGTTGACTCGAAGCGCAACTGTTATATTTACAGTGGAGAATCCGGTAGCGTGCCGGTGGTATATATATTCGAGGTAGTTTATTAAGGAGAACATATTATGAGTAATGGAGCACTGCCAGACTATGTAAGCATGGCCAAGCCGAATCCGGCTTCGAACAGGGCTCCCTGGTACAAGAACACGGCAC
>CAZHBL010000454.1:0-4864 GCA_964530105.1 uncultured Pirellulales bacterium
GCCAATGTCGTTTCGTGAGTTGATTTCTGTAACCTCAAATCCCCTTGACAACAAAAGAGATTGCACGGCAATCGGCAACATGTCAAGGTTATTCAACTTATTGATTTTTATTGGTCTCAAGCTTATAAACAATAGAACGAAAAGAGGCCAAAAAATCAATTTGTGTCACAAATTGTCACAAATCTTAGCCTAGGATGCCCCTCTCAACACTGGGAGGGGCATTGTTTTTACCTGACTTCGGCGCTGATCTGGGTGTCCTTGGTATTTCTCAGAAAAAGCCAAGGCCTTGGGCAGTTTCCGAAGAGTTGCGGTTGTGATATGGTATCGGAAAATCGGCCAGATGATAACTCGTGGCAAGAAATATTTAATAGACTCTTAGCGGAATGAGTCGGGATAATATGTGCTTGGCGGATAGTAGGATCGGATATGCTTATGGATAAGCATATCGTATCAAGAGAAAGAGTTGCCGACCACGGGGAGGTGTTCACCCCCGCGTGGATGGTTGATGCTATGCTCGACTTGGTGAAGGACGAGACGCTGCGCATTGACTCCCGCTTTCTGGAGCCGGCGTGCGGGCGCGGCAATTTCCTCGTGCAGATTCTGCGCCGCAAGCTCGCCGCCGTGGAACTCAAGTACGGAAGGTCGGACTTCGAGCGCCGGCACTATGCGCTGCTGGCGCTGATGTGCATTTACGGCATCGAATTGCTGTCAGACAATATCGTCGATTGCCGCGCAAACCTGCTCGACATCTTCGCCGAGTGCCTGCATTTGGATGAATCGGACGAACTTCATCGAGCCGCGTCTTACGTGCTGTCGCAGAACCTCGTCCACGGCGATGCCCTGAAGATGCGTACCCACGACGGCCAGGCAATCACCTTTGCCGAGTGGGGATACCTGGGTAAGGGCAAATTCCAACGGCGCGATTTTCGACTCGACACTCTGACCATGTCGTCAACCTTCAGCGCGGAGGACTCGCTCTTCGCCAACCTTGGGAAGCATGAACTTTTCAGGCCAACGAAGCACTACTCGCCGATGACGGTAAGCGAGTTGGCTGCCGCCGGAAGGAAAGAGGGCCCATGAGTATTCAGGCAAGTTTTGCACTGCGCGGCCGCAACCCGGATGTACTGACGTGCATCGCGAATCTCTCTAACGACGAGGTCTTCACGCCGCCCGAGCTCGCGAACCGGATGCTGGACACGCTGGCCGAGGCTTGGGCGGCGGCCAACGGCGACGCGAACATCTGGGCGGATAAGACGGTGCGGTTCCTGGACCCGTGCACGAAGTCCGGCATCTTCCTGCGCGAGATCACCAGCCGCCTTACCAAGGGCTTGGCCGACGAGATGCCGGACCTTGAGCGACGCGTCAATCACATCCTGACGAAACAGGTGTTCGGCATCGGGATTACGTATCTGACGAGTCTCCTGGCGCGGCGGAGCGTGTATTGCTCGAAACATGCCCAGGGCAAGCACTCGATCGCCAAGGGCTTCGCCAGCGACGCGGGCAACATCTGGTTTGAGCGGCTCGAGCACACCTGGAGTTACACGAAGTGCGCGTATTGCGGTGCGCCGCGAACGATTTTTGACCGCGAGGAGGGACTTGAAACCCACGCCTACGCGTTCATCCATACCGACGAAATCAAGACTCGCATGGCCGAGTTGTTTGGAGGCGCTATGCAATTCGACGTGATTATCGGCAACCCACCTTACCAGATGACTGGCGGCGCAGGTGGTTCGAGTGACTCCTCGATCTACCATCTTTTCGTCCAGCAAGCACTCAATCTTGAACCGCGGTATGCCGTTTTCGTAACGCCTTCGCGATGGATGGCTGGTGGGAGAGGGCTTGATGATTTCAGGGCGCAGATGCTCAACGGAGGCCATCTCCGCAGTCTCACGGACTTTCCTGATTCTGGCGATGCATTCCCTGGTGTTCAGATCAAAGGTGGCGTTTGCTACTTTCTTTGGGATGGAGCGCACAGCGGAGCCTGCAATGTCACGCGCGTGGCCGGAGGCGAAGAGCATCTTCAGCGCAATCGGCAACTGGGCGAGTTCGATGTCTTCGTCCGCGACGAGCGTGCACTTGGAATCCTGAGGAAGGTTCTCGCCAAGAAGGAGCCGTCGGTGATTGAACTGGTGTCTGGTGACACGCCGTTCGGTGTAGCGACGAACTTCAAGGAATGGACCGAGAAAAGGGGAAACGGCAAGATTGCGCTCCACCTGATCAAAAAGGGCAAGCGCACCATCGGTTTCATGAAGCGCGGGGACATTCGCAAGAATGCAGATGCCATTGATACGTGGAAGGTGCTGGTACCCAAAGCCTATGGGGCGGGCGAGAATTTCCCACATCAAATCCTTGGCAGGGAGATCGTAGCCGCGCCCCCGTCAGCGTGTACTCAATCTTACCTTGTCGTGACGCCTTTCCAATCAAAGAGGGCAGCTCAGAGTTTCGCCAGCTACTATAGGACCCGTCTGTTCCGTTTTCTCGTATCGCTGAGGAAAATCACCCAGGACGCCTTGCGATCTACTTATACATGGGTGCCGCAGCAGTCCTGGACAAGGACTTGGACTGACGATCTGCTTTACACGAAGTACGGCATCACAAAGAAGGAAATCGCATTCATCGAAAGCATGATTCGACCGATGGACGATAGCAATGACTAAGCCCACCATCGAAGAAATCCTTGCGCCCAAGCCAGACTCCCGACCGCGCATCTATGCCTACTCAATCGCTGACAGCGCGCATGCGGGTCTCCTCAAGGTCGGGCAAACCACGCGCGACGTGAAGCAGCGTGTCGCCGAGCAGGTCAGGACCGCGGGCATCAAGAACTACACGATAGAACTCGACGGGTCCGCCGAGGGCCACGACGGCAGCATTTTCACCGACCACGACGTGCGCGCGGCACTCGCCAGGAAGGGCTTTGAGAACCCCGAACTCGAGTGGATGCGCTGCTCGGTCAAGGACGTGAAGACCGTGCTCACTGAACTGCGCACCGGCCAACGGTTCACCGGCACGCATCACGAAACGTTCGCGATGCGGCGAGAGCAAGCCGAGGCCGTGAACAAGACGCACGCCTACTTCCACTCCATTTGGAAGGAAGATATGCACGCTGTTCCGCGCTTCCTCTGGAATGCGAAGATGCGCTTCGGCAAGACCTTCACCGCATACCAGCTCGCCAAGAAGCTCGGCGCCAAGCGCGTCCTCGTGGTGACGTTCAAGCCGGCTGTCGAGGATGCGTGGCAGACCGACCTCGAAGCCCATGTAGACTTCGACGGTTGGCAATACCTATCCCGCAATTCTGAAAGCGATCCCACGAAAATCTCTGCCAGGAAGCCCTTGGTCTATTTCGGTTCTTTTCAGGACCTGCTGGGCCGCGACGACGCAGGGAATATCAAGTCCAAGAACGAATGGCTCCACAAAGTCAAATGGGATCTCGTAGTCTTTGACGAATACCACTTCGGGGCGTGGCGGGAGACTGCCAAGGAGCTCTTCGAGGGTGAAGAAGAGGCAGTCGCCAAGAAGGAGGCCACGCTGGAGTACGCCACCGGCCTAGAGAAGGTGAACGAGGACATCGGTGAGCTTTCAGGAAAAGAGACCGAGTTCCTGCCGATTACGACCAAGGCCTATCTCTACCTTTCGGGCACGCCGTTCAGGGCGCTGGCCACGGGCGAGTTCATCGAGGAGCAGATCTTCAACTGGACGTACACCGACGAACAGCGCGCAAAGGAAGACTTCGGGTTGAAGATGCCGGGCAAAAGGAACCCCTACGGCGCACAGCCGCAGATGCGCCTGTTGACCTACCAGATGCCCGAAGAGTTGCTGGCGATCGCGAGCGCCGGGGAGTTTGACGAGTTTGATCTCAATGCCTTTTTTGAGGCATCGGGTAGGGGGGCGAAGGCGCAGTTCAAACACAAGCGCGATGTGCAGAAGTGGCTGGATATCATCCGCGGCGGGTATGCGCCTAAGGCCGTCGATTATCTGAAGACCGGCACACGGCCGCCGTTTCCATATTCGGATGTGCGCCTACTCCCCTATCTACAGCACTCGTTCTGGTTTCTCCCGAACGTCGCGGCCTGTCACGCAATGGCGAACCTGCTGGCCGAGAAGCACAATACATTTTGGCGCGACTACGATGTGGTTGTCGCGGCTGGGGCCTCGGCGGGCATTGGGCTGGATGCGTTGCCGCCGGTGCGCAATGCCATCGGGAGCGGATTCGAGACCAAGACCATCACGCTCTCCTGCGGCAAACTCACCACCGGGGTTACCGTGCCGCCGTGGTCCTCCATTCTGATGCTCCGCAATCTCAAGTCTCCGGAGACCTACTTTCAGTCCGCCTTCCGCGTGCAGTCGCCCTGGTCAATCAGGAATCCGAACGGTGACAACCCGAACGAGGAGGAGATCCTGAAGCCGGTTTGCTTTGTGTTCGACTTTGCGCCCACGCGCGCGCTGCGGCAGCTCTCCGAGTACGGAATCGGTCTGTCGCCCAACGAATCGAACCCGGAGAACGCGGTCAAAGACCTAGTGTCGTTCCTGCCAGTGCTGGCCTACGACGGCGCGAATATGACGCAAATTGACGCGGGTGGAATTCTCGACATCGCGATGGCGGGCACCTCGGCTACGCTGCTGGCCCGCAAGTGGGAGAGCGCGTTGCTCGTGAACGTGGACAACGACACCCTGCGCCGCATACTTGACAATCCCGAGGCGTTGGCCGCCGTTGAGCGCATCGAGGGCTGGCGCTCGCTGGGCGACAACATCATCGAGACAATCATCAACAAGAGCGAGAAGGTCAAAGAACTCAAGAACAAGGCCAAGCACAAAGATTTGACGGCCAAGCAGAAGAAGGAACTGACCGAGGAGGAGAAGGAATACA
>CAZHBL010000455.1:0-4853 GCA_964530105.1 uncultured Pirellulales bacterium
CTTCTGATCCTGGGTAAAGTTCACGGTAAATTCTATGTCAACCGGATATTGATAGTGGCTCTCCAGAGTCTTGAGAATATTCTGCATTATTCGAGTAAAGGACGTCTCGGTTAAAAGTTTTTCGAATGTAAGCAGCCAGTATTCGGCGTTACTTTTACCCTGCTGCCTGGCCTGCCTTGCTAAGAGGTGATCTCGAACGGCCATCAGATCCAGTTTAATATCCGTTTTCTCATCAAGGAGCTGCTGAAAAGAAATTGTTCTCAAGATGTTTTGCCGGTTATCAAGCAGATCAACGTGATGCTGAGAATATTTTCGAATGTCTTCCATGCCTGAGACCGGTCTGACAAGAGGCTCATCAAGAGCAATAATTCTCGGGTAATCGTCTTCCACGCGATTGACTGCTCTTGTACCCAGCCCAAATACGAGCCTAAGCATACCGGCCTTCGGATCAAGGTCCGACTTCCATACAAAGGCGTTGTGCGACATTCCAACACCAGCCAGATCCGGAAAAAAGTAACCGTTTCGGTACGAGCCGGAAACCCGTTGCACCAGCAGAGCCATCTGTTCATCCTGTTGGTCGAGTCCTCTTTGAAGCCGATAAGTCAGGGCGCCCTTACTCATAGTACTGGCATAAACTGTTCGTACCGCCTCTACAAAGTCCGCATACCTCTGTTCGGGATTTCCTTGATTGACACAAAAGACACTTTCGTACTTGCCGGCGAACGCGTTGCCGAAGGCATCCTCAAGCAGACTGCTTGAGCGGACAATTATCGGCGACTGCCCGAAATACTCAATCATTTCCTGAAATTGTTCGCTGATCTGGTCGGGAAACTTACCGCTAAGAATCTTCTCTCTTAGTTCCGCCGCGACTTTGAAATATCCTTCTTTTGACTTCTGCTCAACCCGCAGCTTCCAGCAACCGTTCTCCACAAGATACGTATAGAAAACATCCGAGCCGACATAAAATGAATCATGCGGCTCAATGTGTCTGCTCAAATCGAGTTGTTCGTCAGAGATGATTTTGTTGGCAAGCAGCATTCCAACCGCTTTACCCCCGATAAATCCTGTTCCGATTAATCTGTTCTTGATGGCGCGCAGATCTTCCAGAGTAAAATGCTTAGTTGCCAATGACAGCATTCTCTCATCTCGGCCGATCATGATCTTACAGAGCCTCTCAACCGTATCTTTCCTGACCTGCGGCGAAACATCCGGCTGAGTTAACAATTCAGCCACCTTCAAAAATAGTGTGTCCCAATAGTCAAGCGCCCGTTCGGCGGGTTTTAGCCCTCGTTCGGAAATGTACGAGAACAGTTTAGTGGCATCGACACTACTTGTAATCGGCACGAATTTCTCTTGTTGCTGCAAGTGTGGCAGGAACATTGTCGGAGAGTAGCGTTTCCAGACTTTTAGCGGATGCAGGCATTTTTTACCATCAACGTTATAAAGGTCCAGTAAAAGCTGCGTTGTTTCACGAATGCGCGCAATTGTCTTAAATGAGTGACGGTCACGAAGAAGCGCAAAATATGTGATTGTGTCAAGCTCGAACAAGTACGGGCAGGTCACCATGAAGAAATTGCCGATCATCAAATCCGTTGCCCATGCGTTGAGCAGATGCGAAAGACAATCGAAAACGTAATAGACTTCTTTGCCTTCCTCAGTAATTATAGCATGAACCTGCGTAGTAAATGCTTCAAAGCCACTGCCGGCATCCAGATTGCAGATTCTGATGCCGGAGCCAGGCTCTACTAAAGGTCGATGGTCTGCAAACCTAAGATATACGAGCCGGCGTCCCTGTTGCCCGGCTCGTTCGACATATGGATCAACAAAGTCGGCAAAATCGTCGATATGGTCAACCTGCCAGACTATATTGTCGCCCTTTTCCAGACCGGTCAAGACAGCATCCAAACCGTCAATTCCTGTACTCGCCCACCCAGCCATAGACAAACCTCATTTGCTAAATCAGCTTAGACATACCAAACCATCGCCTAAATGACAAGCTATTCTACAAGTTTAACATCGACTACTTAAAGGAATTTCGACTTTTCTCACGTGAAAGACTGCACAATCGCCGAACATATCTGTTGAACGGAACGGATTGCGCACCGTCAGTAAGTTGCGGCAAGATCAGCCTTATAATTAGATTCGACCGCTATTACACGAGTCCCTGGTCGAGCATAGAATCGGCGACCTTTACGAAACCGGCAATATTGGCGCCCATCACGAGATTGCTCGGCTGCCCATACTCTTCGGCTGCTTCATATGCCTGCTTATGAATGGCAATCATGATGTTATGAAGTCGCTCGTCCACCTCTTCGCGGGTCCATGACAACCGCATCGAGTTTTGTGACATTTCCAGGCCCGATGTAGCTACGCCACCAGCGTTCGCCGCCTTGCCGGGACCGTAGAGTATCTTCTTATCGAGGAATTGGTCAATCGCTTCAGGCGTACTTGGCATGTTAGCACCTTCAGCCACAAGAATGCAGCCGCTCTTGAGAAGCGTTTTTGCATCATCGCCACTAATCTCATTCTGCGTTGCACTGGGGAACGCACAGTCGCACTTGATACCCCATGGCCGTTTGCCTTCAAGATACTTGACGCCGTATTTGTCGGCGTATTCCTTAATGCGTCCGCGTCGTACGTTTTTGAGATCTAATACAAAGGCGAGTTTCTCATCGTCAATTCCATCAGGATCGTAGATTGATCCACTGGAGTCAGAAAGGCTGACGGCTTTTGCGCCAAGTTGGTTAAGTTTTTCAACTGTGTATTGTGCAACGTTTCCGGAACCGGAGACGGTGCAGATCTTACCATCGAAGCTCTCGCTGCGGGTTTTTAGCATTTCTTCGGCGAAGTAAACACAACCGTACCCTGTAGCTTCCGGACGAATCAATGATCCACCCCAATTCAGGGCTTTGCCTGTAAGAACACCGGTAAACTCATTGCGGAGGCGTTTATACTGGCCGAACATAAAGCCAATTTCACGTCCGCCAACACCGATATCGCCTGCAGGAACATCTGTGTCCGGGCCAATATGACGGCATAGTTCTGTCATAAAACTCTGACAAAATCGCATCACTTCGTTATCGCTCTTGCCCTTCGGGTCAAAGTCCGATCCTCCCTTGCCTCCGCCCATCGGCAGAGTCGTGAGAGAATTCTTGAATACCTGCTCGAATCCGAGAAACTTCAGGATGCTCGCATTGACTGTTGGATGGAATCGCAAGCCACCCTTGTATGGACCGAGTGCGCTGTTGAACTCAAACCGGAATCCGCGATTGACGTGAACGTTGCCCTTGTCATCCTGCCAAGGTACGCGGAACATGATCTGCCGTTCCGGTTCCACAATCCTATCGAGGATTTTTGCCTCGACATATTCCGGATGCTTGTCCAGTACGGGTCCTAAAGAATCAAGAACTTCTTTTACCGCCTGGAGAAACTCGACCTCACCGGTATTACGTCTTTGAACTTGCTCGTAAACTCCCTGTATAATGGTGTTTGTTGCCATTATTCTAATCTCCTACAGTTAAAGTGTTAAAATTCTGCTTTCATTAACCACTACGATAAGTTAGACTAATAAAAAAATCAAAAAAATGGATATTACACGCTAATTTTGCAGATAGTTTAGTATATGTGATATATCATGGCATGACAACCGATAAATAGTAATAGAGTCTATAAGGGCAGCTTATAATGCACATTGAGATGCTGAAGATATTCTGCGATTTGGCTGAACTGCGAAGCTTTTCAAAAACCGCGGAAAAACATATTCTAAGTCAATCTGCAATCTCGCAGCAGCTTGCACAATTGGAGCTTGCTCACAAGTGCCAGTTGATTAATCGCAAGAAAAGACCTATTGAGCTGACAAAAGCGGGCCAGTTACTCTACCAGGCCTCTAAAGATATCCTGGACCGGTATGAACAGCTCAAGAATGAGTTGAGAACCCTGCAAAAAACCTCTGTCAGCAAAATAAATATCGCCGCCATTTTCAGTATCGGCATGCATACACTGCCTGACTATATCAAGAAATTCATGGTCACCTACCCGGATGTCAATGTTCATGTTGAGTATTTTAGCGCAAGGAGAATCTACGAGCTTGTTTTAGCCGGCGATGTCGATATTGGTCTTGTTGCCGTTCCAAAAAGAGACAAAAGGCTCGATGTCTATGATTTTGAGGGTGAATCGCTGGTTTTAGTCTGTAATCCAAACCATCCTTTGGCGAGAGAATCGCAGGTTGATATCCACAGGCTGCAATTCGAAAGATTTATCGCCTTCGATAAAGATGTTCCAACACGGGCCTGGATCGATAGTATTTTGGAGCGTTATAATATCGTCGTCCGCCCGGTCATGGAATTCGACAACATCGAAACCATCAAAAGAGCGATCGAAATCAAGTCTGGGATCAGTATAATGCCCCAAACTGCAATACTTCAGGAAATCAGCAGCGGAACAATCAAGGCGATTCCCTTTTCAAATGAAAATTTTATCAGGCCGACCGGCATCATTGTTCGTAAAGATAAGATTTTCGGCCAGGCCGGTCGATATTTTATAGAACTGCTTCGCAAAAAATCCAAAAAGCAGGAATAGGACAAATTCCCACTTGCATTTTAACGATATCTCAATTATGTAATACGGTAGACATTGATTATGCCAATTAAAGCTGTAATATTCGACCTTGATGGGACCATCACCCAGCCTTACTTCGACTTTGACGCCATTCGTGAGGAGATTGGATTAGCCAGAGATTCCGGTCCTCTCCTGGAATCGATGGAGAAAATGAATCCACAACTACGTCGCAAGGCGGAGAAAATACTCTTTATTCACGAGCAAAAGGCCGTAATAGAATCCAAACTTAACGCCGG
>CAZHBL010000456.1:0-4838 GCA_964530105.1 uncultured Pirellulales bacterium
AGTTTTCGAGCGAGCCACAGAAAGTTATCAAAGGGCTTCCCTTCGGATATCCGTTTCTCATTTTCGCTGCCCATAAACTTGTTAGCTCGTTAAGCGGCGGTTCATCAATTTTTACGTGGATATACTCGGCTCAAGGTATCACATTATTGTGCCGGCTGCTCGCGTTAATCCCTTTATATTTCATTGGAAAACTTCTGGTCGGAGCCAGGAGAAGTTTCCAGGCAATCCTCATTCTCATAATTCTGCCTTACCCCGCAGAGTTTGCAAGTGACGTATTGAGGGAATGGCCGCATATTCTGTTTCTGGCTTCGGGTTTTCTGTTTTTGCTTTGGGCAGTAAAACAGGATAAATACCTGATGTTCGGAGCGACTGGTTTGGCAGCCGGGCTCGGGTATACAATCCGGCCCGAATGCGCACAATTGCTAATTTATGGAGCTTTATGGATATTTATCAGGCTCTCTTCGCCGAAACCGGGCATGAGCAGACCCAAATTGCTCTGTGCATTGTCCGTTCTTCTGATCGGCTATGCAATCCCCGCCGCTCCATACATGACAGCAAGAGGACAATTCCTGCCGGAAAAATTGAAGACTTTGATCAGTTCTGCCGACCCGGATGAATCGGAGAAAATCCGGGAACCTGAAATTAACAGCAACAATAACATTTACCCCGTGAGATATGCAAAGACGTTATCTCACGGGGTGAATATAGCCTCCGGCATGCCGGGCAAGATAGCAAAAGCAGTCGGCGAACTCGCCGGAGCAATGAGTGATAATCTATTGTACTTTTTTGTACCGGCATTGTTAATCGGCATTTATTTTCGTTTCCGTAAGCAATCTCCAGCAACGGAAATAGAAAGGTTTTTCGTACCGGCTTTTGTAGCGCTCAATGTCGTTATGCTGATCTCATTATATTACTCATGGGAGTACATCAGCAGAAGGCACTGCCTGCCGTTAATTGCTTTCACTATCTTCTATGTACCCATCGGCCTGGAAGTATCGGCCGGCTGGCTCGCGGATCGATTTTCCAAATCCCGGCCGGCATCGGATCAAGATCATCGGCAGTGGTTCTTTATTCTGTTGATAACCGGCATGGTTATTTGCATGCCCAAGCTGCTGAGGTTCTCCGGCTCAGACAAGCAAGGCTATAGAACCGCTGCGGCGTGGCTAAGGGAAAACACCGCACAGGAAGACCTGATCGCATCACCGGACAGCCGGATAACTTTCTATGCCGAGAGAAAGGGACTCATCTACGATACCACGCCCCCCACCAAGGCTGAATATGTGGTGATCATCGTCAGGAACGAGAACGAAAAACCGGACTTTGCCGGAGCTGCGAAAGAAGAATATTCAGTATGGGTGGATAAACGCGAGAAAAGCAGGAAACTTGTAATTTACAAAATGCACTTATAAAGACCCCTGCCATCTGCTCGAAGCTTCGTCAGAGGCTCTTTTCCATTTGTTTTTTTTTGAAAAAACCGGGAATATGGGCTGAAATGAAGAATATTTAAAAATATTTTATTTTTTGTTGACAAATACTATGACCAATAGTACTTTGTTGTAGAGTAGAAGTAAATGAGGCCCATTTTAAGATAAGGAGGTTAGTGTTATGAGCGGCAAATTACTTGACGATCTGGGGCAGCTCCAGCGTGCGGTTATCGAGGTAGTATGGGAGCTTGGCGAGGCGAGCGTCCACCAGGTCCGCAAAGAGCTGGCCCGTAAGAAGAAGCTGGCGTATACCACGGTGCTCACTGCAATGCAAAAGCTGGA
Source organism: uncultured Pirellulales bacterium (assembly GCA_964530105.1). GTDB lineage: Bacteria > Planctomycetota > Phycisphaerae > Sedimentisphaerales > Anaerobacaceae > JAFGPJ01. The sequence goes on from CAZHBL010000456.1 coordinate 1,767, forward strand.
GAAGGCCGGCTGGCTCCGGCATCGCACCCAGGGCAAGGTTTATATCTATGCTCCAACTCGAACACGCGAGCAGGCCGGCGACAAATCGGTTCGCAAGTTCATCGAGCGGATGTTCGATGGGGACGCCCTGCTGATGTTCCAGCATCTGATGCGCCAGAGCAAACTCAGCGACGAAGAGCTGCAGGAGCTTCGAAAAATAATCGACGAAAAAAGAAAGGAGAGGAAAAAATGACAGGCGAGATATTCTCAGCAGAATCTTTCTTATGGAGCTGTCTCTGGCAGAGCACGATTTTCCTCGTGGCCGGACTATTTGGCAGCTTTCTACTGCGGCGTCACTCGGCAAGGGCCCATCGCGTGCTGTTTCTGGCGATGATTGCATCAGTTATCGTTCCGGCCGCCAGCTTGTTGGTGAAACACTACGAACTTGGCATGTTTGTAGCAGAATCGGCTGTAATCCAATCGCCGGTCGACCGAGCCATATACGAAACGACCGGCATCATTTCCAACGAAGCTATAGAGCATCACCCCTTTCCTCTTAACCAGGATTTGCACCCGGCCATGCCCGGTTCGGACGCCGCAAGATTCCCCTGGCTTTCGGCTTTTTTATACGCATGGATTGCAGCAAGTCTAATTTTAGCTGCGAGACTGCTTGTGACATTTATTTTGGGCGCTCGTCTACTGCGCCGGACGATACTTTTGGACTGTGACAAAATTGAACAGGCAATCAACCAGGCTAAAACAAAACTTGGCATAAGCAAGGATGTGAAGATTTACGGCAGCACTAAAATTAGCAGTCCTGTGATATGGTGCTGGAGACGCACGCCTATTCTGCTTATACCGAGCGCAGCCGGTCGATTAGATAACGGAATTGTCTGGGCCAGCGTACTCTGTCACGAGTTAGCCCACTACAAACGCCGGGACCACGCCGCCGGGCTGCTGGCGGAACTGACAGTTTGTTTCCTGCCCTGGCACCCGCTCTTATGGTGGGCGAAGTTCCGCCTGATAAGCCTGAGTGAACAGGCATGTGACGACTGGGTCTTAGCCTCCGGCCAGCCCTGCACCGATTACGCCGAGTCGCTGCTCAATCTGACACCCGAAGGACAAATGGCGTTTGTACCTGCGGTGGTCACCAGCAAAAGAGGACTGCCCGGCAGAGTTCGACGGATCCTGAAAGAAAATTGCCCCAATCCAAGGACCGGAGCGGGATGGGCTTTGACGGTGAGTATTGTTGCCGTATGTCTTACTGTTGGCGTTGCCTTCGCACAAACGCGGCCGTCAAAATCACAAACTGCTGTCCTAGTGCAAGATACTACCCCCAAGTCACTAGTTGAAACCGCCGATGCTGATGATACAAGGATCGACCTCGAAGCAATTCATCAACAGATAGGGCAAAAAACCGGTGAGGAAATTGAGATTAACGATAATACAAGATCAACTGAAGAGGAATCCAAAAAACAACAAAAAATAACTGGTGTAGTGCAAGATGAACAAGGCAAACCGGTAGAAGGCGTCAAATTAACGCTCCTGCCAAGCCTACAGGACTTCACTTCAAACGCTGAGGGAAAATTTGAGATTAACTGGGACCCTCAACGTTGGGGATCTGGCAATATAACGGTTTATCTCGTAGCACGTCACGAACAGCACAATTTAGCTACAATTGTCGAATTGAATGAAGATATTGGAACGCTCGAAATTAAACTCAAGCCCGGCGTAGTCCTTTTTGGAAAAGTTATAGATCCCGAAGGTAAAGGCATTACCAATGCATGGATAACTCCTTTCCTCCGATTACCTATGGTGGGCATATCGATAGGCCGGCCTCAGCGCAGTACAGATATAGAAGGCAATTTTGAAATCAAGGCCATACCGGCGGGATATAAATATATTGTATCAGTAAGTGCTGAGGGATATGGCAGTAAAAGTGGTATGGAGATTCAAACTGATGACCTTGCGGCTGATAGACATTCCGATGTAGGAATAATAAAGTTACCAGTGGCGAATCTTTCTATCACGGGCATAGTAGTGGATGCCAACGATAAACCGGTCGCTGACGCAGTCGTTATTAGCGAAGGTGAGGGCCAGCCGAATTATTCAAAACGAACATATACTGACGGCAAATTCTTTCTTGAAAAAGTTTGCAACGGAAGGATTCGAATCAGTGCCGCTACATACGGAACAACTCCATTACATGGCAGTGTAGATACTTATGGCGGGGCGACTGATGTAAAGATTGTAGTGACTGAACAGGGTACACATAGCTTCGTACCGAAGCAGCCTCCTTCTCTTGTGGGCAGCAACTTGTCCGTATTTCAAAGCCTTGGAATAGTCGTCAAATCAAATGAACTCAAAAACAAGAAAATCTTGCTGTGTTTCTGGAACATACAACAGCGACCATCCCGTAATTTAATCACTAAGCTTGCCAAACGAGAAAAAGAACTGGCCGAGAAGAATATTGCAGTTTACTTGGTTCATACTTCAAAAATCGAGCCGATAAAACTTAAGGAATGGCTCTACAATCTCAATATACCGTTTCCTTGCGGAAGTATTAAAAACGACCGCGAGAATGTACTGTTTTCTTGGGGTGTACTTGCACAGCCCTGGCTCATTCTAACAGATGAAAACAGAATTGTTCGCACCGAAGGTCTAAACCTTGAGCAACTCGATCAGAATCTTAAGCATTTTAACGAACGAAAGTAAACACAGCTCTGTCACCAATCGATCCGAGATATCAAGAACGTCGCGGAGAAATAAGGATAAGCTGGGCTTCTTTCTTGACACACTGAGCCTACAGAAGAATGTTCAATTCGAGATTTCCGCTGAGCTTATTGAAATGTGGGTCTTCACCGAGAAAATGTAGAACTGATCTTCTACCGCCCGTGCCCTGCCGTCAAAGGCCGTCACCAAATCTCAAAAGCCTTCGTCGAAACCGGCGGCCTTGACTCTCATCGAACCGCTGAGCAACAACGACCCAAACCGTTGAGCAACGACGATTCAAACCGGTCAGTAGAATTCATATAAGAATCTTTTCAAGCCGTCACAATAAATGCTCATAGTCCTTTTGATTAATCAAAAGGA
>CAZHBL010000457.1:0-4837 GCA_964530105.1 uncultured Pirellulales bacterium
ACGCCATAAGACGTTATTTTACAAATATTTATGAATTTTACAGAAGTGTTTTTGTCAATTTAAGAAAGGAGAAAAACAATGAAAACTCTAAATGCACTGCTCTATGTCGCTATCATAGTCGCTCTGGCAACCTCAGCGACAGCTTCGACAGGAACGGTCAAATGGTTCAATTCAAGTAAGGGTTTTGGCTTCATCAACCCCGACGATGGGGGTGAAGACCTGTTCGTGCACCATTCCGGCAACATCACGGATGGAGAATCATATTGTTTGCTTGATAGTTATTTTGATCACAACGGCGACTTGTTCTTGATATGGCTCTCTATTCCCGATATGACATCTGGCATTTGCGCATACGATTCGTACGGGAACTTCGTCGTGGCGGAGCTTTTCTGTGGTACGGATATGGACAATATCTATACCATCGCTTATTAAGTAATCCACCCTGTGTCATTAATTCCCAATGGACATAGCAAAGGGGAGGTGCATCGCTCAGGCACGCAAGCCAAAGCACCTCCCCAGAATTTTCTTGTTGTATTAGTTGACTGGCTTTCTTAACTTCCACAAGAAGCAATCCAACAGCTTTCTCAGTGGCCAAAACACTTCTATTGACGAGGCCAGAAATTCAAAAATTTATCTAAATTCCTGCAATATGAGGATTTTTTTGCGTTTGTAAGTATGGAGCCATGCTCCTCTCGTGTTGAAATATTCATAGAAAATAGCGTTTGAAGCAAAATATGTAGCAAACCCTGTTTATAAGTAAGAAAGAGAGGTCCTCATGTCAAAAAATATTAAAATTCAATGGTATATAACTGTTTTGCTGGTATTGATGCTGACTGGAGTCTCTTCGGGCCAAACAGAAATCTTCATACCCAATAACGTCATTGTACCACAAAGTCGCTCGTATGGTTTCTCGTTATCTCATGAACCGGTCATTAAAATTTCAGATGTTAAGGCATACGTAGAGATAACCCAGGACACGACGACAGAAACGACCCTGATTATCAGTCTTAAGAACATGTCGTTAACGGAACAATCCGCTCAATTGGTGGTTCCCGTGCCGGACGATATTACTCTGCAGGATATTTACGCCGGACAGGAAACTGCGCCCATCACCGCCCAGGTACTGACCAGGACCGAGGCAACGTTACTCCTTGGACAGACGGTTGTGGACGTCAATGATCCGGCCTTAATGGAATTTATAGATACTTCTCTGATCATAAGTGATTCCTTCTACATCGCTGAAGGAGAGACCTCGACCGTGAGTCTGACTTATACACAGGTCCTTAATATCAACGGAAACCGCGTGGATTACCTGCTACCTCGTACTGAGTGGGTCCTGTACGGCGTGCCCTGGGAAATCACAGTCAGAATCAACGCCGGTCAAACCCTGTCCGCTATCTATTCACCGAGTCATAAGCTTGACATTAACAGAGACGGCCTTGACAGCGCAACCGTAACTACCGTGAATGAGTCTTCAACCATGGCCGGTCCGTTTCGGCTATACTATCTGCTGGAGGAGGCGCAGGGATTCACGTGTTCGGTGCTGAGTTATCCGGCGAGTGAGTTTGACGGCGGGTACTTTCTGTTTCTGGCGGGATTGCCTACGGAATTAACACATGACAACAATGACATCAAACGGGAATTGACCCTGGTTCTGGATAGATCCGGCAGTATGAAGGGCATCAAGATTGAGCAGGTTAAGCAGGCGGCCCGCCTGGTTATAAATGGATTGGCAGATGGTGAGGCCTTTAATCTCATCACCTATAACTCGAGGATCGATACGTTCAACAACGAACCTCTACTCAAGAATCAATCCACCGTACAGGCAGCCTTAAAATATCTTGATGCCATTGACGCTACCGGCAGCACCAACCTGTACGGAGCGCTCGAGACAGCCCTCTTACAGGAACCAACAGAAGGTTTTTTGCCGTTGATCCTGTTTCTGACTGATGGTTTACCCACGACGGGAGAAACACGTGAAGTCCAGATTCGGGACCTGGTCCTTTCCTCGAATCCCTATTACAGACGCGTTTTCACGCTGGGTGTTGGTTATGATCTTAATGCCCCTCTGTTGGACGGCCTCGCTGAATACTCCCTGGGACAATCCATCTTTGTGAGACCTGAAGATGATGTTGAAGCCGCAATTCTGGATGTGTTCTCAACCATTTCCCAACCTTTGTTCACGGATTTGACTATCCATTCAGTTTCAGCGGAAGGGATCCCGGGGACAAGGCGGACCTACAATGTGTTGCCCTTTAACATTGCCGATCTGTTTCAGTCGGACCAGTTGGTGCTGATTGGTGAGTATTTGGGGCAAGAGCCCTTCGTATTTGAGATTCGTGGTAATTATCGTAATCAAGTGCAATCGTTCTTCTGTCCCATTGACCCGCAGGATGAAAGCCTAAAACATGGATTCGTCCCTCGACTGTGGTCATCGCGATTTGTGGCCCAGGTTATTAATGAGATTCGCCAAATGGGTGCTGATCCGGAACTCACTATATACAATGAGCGGCTGTGGGACCTCTCAGTAGCCATGGTCGACCTTTCTCTTACCTACGGCATATTGACCGAATACACCGCATTCTTAGGTGACGGTACAGTTGAACTATTAAACTATGGTGATCTGCTCTACTTTGGCTGGACGGATCTGTTTAATCGTGCGGTCAGAGCCCGGGAAGGTATATCGGCGGTAAATCAAAGTCTTAATCTTGGAATTCTCAAATCACAAAATGTGCTCAATCGGGATAATCTCTACTTGGATCGCAATATGAATGAAGTAAGAACCACCACAATTCAACACATCAATGATGCGGCCATGTATTATCATTATGGGGAAGGCGTTTGGATAGACAGCCAGCTTCTATTGCCTCCCACGGATCCAAATACACCCGTTGAAACCATAATTGTTGAATTCGGAACTCCGGAATTCACGGAGTTGGCAAATCGCTTGGCCTTACAAAGCCGGCAGGGTTGTCTGGGCATGCCTCAAAACGTCACTCTATGGGAAAGTGGAAATCTGGTAAAAGTGAGAATGCCCCAGTTTTTAACCATTCCGGGCTGGGCTGAAAATCCCTGGCCCGGTCAGACTACCACGCCAGGCAGAGGGAGATAGCCGATTGATTTATGATTGTCGATTGTCCTTGAGAATGCGCGAAAGCTGCTTACACGCTCGGGACATAGGAGTAAAGAGATTTGTTGTGAGGACAAGAAGATGACAGGAGCGATGAAATCCAGAATCCAGCGGACGATACCAATATGGGCAGCAGTTTTGGCGACGTCGTTTGCGGCTGCTGTGGGAAAGACAATCTACGTCGACGATGATACCGGCGGAGCAAATGATGGCTCAAGCTGGACCGATGCATACACCTACCTGCAGGATGCCCTGGGTGACACCACTTCCGCTGAAAAGCCGGTTGAGGTTTTAGTTGCCCAGGGCCTCTATGAACCTGATCAAGATAAAAACCAGATTCCCGGCGACCGGGAAGCCTCATTTCAACTTGTCAACGGCGTAACTCTTCTATGTGGTTTTGCAGGATCCAGCGAACCAGACCCTGATACAAGGGACATAGAAGCATACCCAACGATTCTGAGCTGGGATTTGAATCGTGATGATATTGAGATTGGGGATACCTATGAGTTATTGGCTGAGCCTTCACGGGCAGAGAACAGCTACCATGTGGTGACCAGCAGCGGCACTGATGGTACATCTGTGCTGGACGGCTTTACCATTATATCCGGAAATGCCAATGGTCCCAAGTCGGATGATCCCACTGACGAGAAATACAGACTAATGCGGGGAGGCAGGATATACAATGTATCCGGCAGCCCACTCGTGATTAACTGTACATTCAGCGAGAATTCATCTTCGTGGGGTAGTGGCATGTCCAACAGGACAAGAAGTAATTCAACACTGACTAACTGCACGTTCAGCGAGAACAAGATAAGCTGGTACGGCGATGGTATGATAAACATTGACAGCAGCCCAACGCTAACGGGATGCGTTCTCAAGGAAAACGAGGCAAGATTAGGTGGCGGGATGCGCAACTCAGATAGCAACCCTATCTTGATTAACTGCCTTTTTGCGGACAACGTAGCATATTGCTCATACGGTCCGTACAGTTGGGACACGCTTGACGGCCGGGGTGGGGGCATATACAGTTCCAATAGCATTCCGGCTTTGACCAATTGTACGTTAAGTGGCAACTGCGCAGGTGACTGTGCAGGCGGTATCTACAGTGTTGAAAGTATTGTTATGTTGACAAACTGTATATTGTGGGGCAACAGCCTGCCGCAGATCTCAGGGGATGCTACTGTCTCATACAGTAATATCCAGGGGAGCTGGCCAGGTGAGGATAACTTGGATGCTGATCCGTTGTTTGTAAGATCTGGTTATTTAGAATCTAATGGCACACAGGCTAATGTATACGATGATTTTTGGATCGAGGGCGACTACCACCTAAAATCTCGAAACGGGCGATGGGATCCGATCAGCGAAAACTGGGTGATAGATATGGCTACCAGCCCTTGCATTGATGCTGGGGAACCAACGAGTTCAATCGGTTTTGAACCATTTCCAAACGGCGGCATAATAAATATGGGCGCTTACGGTGGAACAGTAGAGGCAAGCATGTCATCATTGACCGTTGGCAACATTTCGGATCCGGGTCTGCATACATTGGAATGGCGATACGTGAAGGATAAAGGCACACACTCCGGTAGTGATTGTGGCAATTTTTGATAGTAATTTAATTTGAAAAGGAGGATTATTATGTCTAAAAAATTGGCAACCGTTCACAGTTTTTAACAGATTAATGATGGATATTTTTGTTTACTCCAG
>CAZHBL010000458.1:0-4836 GCA_964530105.1 uncultured Pirellulales bacterium
CTGTATCATCCCGAATCCTTCAAGGCGGGAAGGGGCGGCATAGATATCACAGGCGGCCAGGAGATAAGGCATGAAATTACGAGATATCCGGCTGGTTGTATATACTACGTTTTTTTCGATTCCCAGGTGCGTTGCCAACTGCATATCGGCCAAATTCTGTTGTTCTGTACGGGGCTGCGGCCAAACCTTGCAGACATACTTCCAATCAGGAGCCTCAGGATCATTAATTGCCAGTGCCTGCATCACTTCCTGAGCGCCTTTTGAGGCTGCATCTCCGCCAACAGTCATAACCATAATCTGATCGTCGGATATACCTAAAGCTTCCCGGACAGTGGCAACCTTAGGGTCGGTTTTCTCTCGTGGTACAAACGAGTCGGTATCACATCCTACGTGCAGCACTTCGATGTTCTTACCGCTCAGGCCGTCACGCATATAGACTTTTTTGACCCAGTTGGACGTAACCAGAATAAGCGGCAGGTCTTCAAGTATTTCCTGGAAGTTTGCCATATAACCGTCGGCAACAAGCCAGGGGATCGGAGTAATCCCATACCGTTTCGGGTGTAAGACCAAATGAGAAGTGTGTCCCCAATAACCGACCCCTACGACCGCATCCGGCTCAAACCACCTGTAATACCATTCCTTTTCCTGAGCCGATTCGAAGTTTACAGAAAAAACTTCGACTCCCATTTCCTCAAGCCCTCTATGGAGCAGTTGACCCTGAGTAGCAAGACCACCCGGTGAGGGGGGATAATCATATAATAAAAGAACTTTCATGATTCAACTCCTTTATGAAAATGATCTTAACGCTGTTGTGACGATTTTAAACACCAAAAGGCTTCTTCACGAGGGGTAGTCCTTGCCTCGAAGCTGTCAGGGCTAAAGCCGTAAATTTTTGTAATAATATCATATTTTCTTTGCCATATCTCTTCCGGCAGACTTATGTGCATATCAGCATCTTCAATGGCACGAGGAAGATACTTTCTGCCGCCGTCTTCGTAGGCGAATCTCCAGATTTGTCCTGCGACCAATTTGTCGTTTTTCCATAACGCCATAGCTGCCTGGGCGGTTTCCTCATGCCTGAGATGGCGTGTATATTCTCCGTTGAGCCCATGAGTAATAATCAGATCAAACCTATTTGTAGGCAGGTTTTGGAGTATCGCATGTTGCACGTTACTACTTGTAAGCGAGTGTTGTTCGGGACCGTCGTCGAGGTCGCCCATCGCTCCGGCGGCGTTCAATTTCTCAATCGCCTGGAAAAACCTGGGTGCCCGGTCCTGGTCACTCTTCCTGCACAGCGTTACCACCGTCCATTCGCTTTCCGGATGCATCAGTATGGTTCCGCCGGCCCAGAGCGTTTCATCGTCCGGATGAGCTACAATAACGGCACATTTACCGAAAGGACACATTTACTTTAACCTAAATTTTTAACGTTCATTCAATTTTAGCAGGGACTTTTTGGTGTTCGGTCTAAGTTGCATATCATAAAATGCAGTCGTTGCCGGCCCTTGAGCGACTACTACTCCTCTACGTTTGGCTCCGGAATTTCCTCTTGTGGTTCTTCCTCAGCGGGTATTTGCTCCTGTAAAATCTTCTCTAATGCGGCAATGGTCGCTTCCTGCTCACTGATGATTGCCTGTTGTTCGGCTATGGTGGTTTGCTGGCTTTCAATAAGCTTATTTCGTTCTTTTAGTTCGTTTTCGAGCGAGCTGAGACTATCGGGCCTCTCACTAAGTTGAGCGTTCAGGTCTTGTGTTTTTTGTTCTGCCGTCTTTGCTGTTTTTAATGCATTGTCCCGCTCCGCTGTCATTTGCGCCATCTGCTTATCAAGCTCGTCCCGGATATCTTTGACCGCTTGCAGCTCTTCTTTCAAATCGGTTATTTGTCTTCTTGCTTTGGTTAAATCGGACCTGATTTTAGATAATGATGTTGCCATTTCGGCAGTATCTTCGCTTGCCTGCTGGTCATTCTTCTGCCGGCAACCTATAAGTATCAATAAACAAACCAGAATAACCAGAAATATGCGTTCGGACACACTTTTTGCCATATTCATGCTCCTTTTGCCTTGTTCCTATAAATGATTATTCGAAGATTTCAGTCCACTGTTGTCGGCTTCTGCATAAATTTGTAGCTCAGTAATTTATAAATAAGTTTCGCCGCTAAGAAATCCGGAGCTTTGTTACTTTCGTTCGGGCACAATTCAACTACATCGAATCCAACGACGTTTCTATTATCGAAAACTGTTCTCAACAATCCCAGCACGTCATACCACGATAACCCACCAGGCTCCGGAGTTCCCGTCGAGGGCATAATCGACGGGTCGAAAACGTCAAGATCGACTGTTAAGTAGATGTTTTTCGACAATTTTGACAATACATATTCAATCCAATTTTTGTTCGTTGAAATTTCCTCTGCAAATATGACATGATTCTTATCAAGTGCTTTCTTTTCGGACGAGTCCATGCTTCTTATGCCAACCTGTACGATCGGGCACAACTCCGAAATCCTGGCCATTACGCACGCATGATTATATTTCGAGCCTTCGTACTCGTCTCTTAGATCGGAATGAGCATCGAGCTGCAGGACTGTAATGTCGGCGTTATTTGCCACTTGAGCCCTAACAGGGCCGATACTGATAGAATGTTCGCCTCCCACAACCACAACGAATTTGTTATTTTCAAGGTGTTTTCGGACTTGCTCGGCGACCATCTCGACCATCTCTTCGGGAAGCTCTTGCCCATCTACAGGCTCTGCCGTGAATATGCCCTTTTTATAGACCTCTGATTCAGTCTCGATATCATAAAGCTCCATGTGGGCGGATGCTTCGATGATGGCCGACGGTCCTTTGTCCGCGCCTTTCAGCCATGTACTTGTACGGTCAAAAGGGACAGGGATTATAACCACCCTTGCGTGCTCCATGGCGGAATATTCTGCGGGCAAGTCTCCGAAATGTGCTGTTTGTCCCATATCAGACGCCTATTCACAAACTATAAGTTCAATCGTATAGACATCCCTAATCGAACAAAAACACAGCAAGTGCAACCGTTGTGGTCCAAAGATCCTCTTGCCCGCGAGCTGTTTGGGTAATGTTTGTTGTTCTAATAATCATGCCGCTGGATTTGTAGACCTGCTCTTTTTCCGACCATGCCTTGTTCGGATCAACCTCGAGCCCGAGTGTTGTTCCCAGCATCCCGGCCGCCAGGTCTTCAGCCATATCCGCCGCTGCCTGCTGGTTCATACCATGGCCGTGAACCTCGCTGAGGTATCCCCACTGGTTGCGATCTCGTGGAACGGCAACACCTATTGAGGATGCCACTATTCTGCCGTGCTCGTTCGTATCGGATCTGGCCAGAACACAATAGCATATCTCGCCGGGAGTCAGTCGGTTCAGCCCGCGTTCTTTGCCGACCATCTTGCATTTTGGTGGTAGAATCGACGAAACCTGTACCAAATTTTGTTGTGCTACACCTGCTTTTCTGAGAGCTTCCTCGAAGGATTTCAATTGGTACTTATGCCGGCCAAGCCCCTTCGTAAGGAATACTTTTGTGGGTACAAGATTGCTCATCAATAACTCCATTGCACTACTATTACACGATATTTGGATTGGTCTTTAACGAACTTAGCCAGAGAATTATATATCCTTGCGTTGACACCACAATGATAATTCTTAGAAAGTCAGATATTTTTTTGCCTTTTCCAGCCTGACTCCCACTTTTCCCACATCCTCAATAGACGTGATACGGTTTTGTTTTCGCCTCTCCAGAATCCGATTTACTGTTATCGGCCCGAGTCCGGGCACTCGTAGAAGTGAAAACTTCGATGCCTTATTAATGTTTACTGGAAAATAATCAGGATGGCTAATCGCCCATGCATCTTTTGGGTCCGTTGCTAAGGAGAGATTTCCATCTTTCTCAAAGGTAATGTCAGATTCCGTAAATGCGTATTTGCGAAGCAGAAAATCCACCTGATACAGCCGATGCTCCCTCATCAGGATGTCCGCCTTGTTTTCGGGCCCTACTTGCTCGCCGGCAATTGACGAATCACCCAGTCCCCGCTGATAGGCACTGAAATATACCCGATGCATTTTTAATCGCTCGTACAGCCCTGTCATATACTTGACGATTTGTGCATCTTGCTCTCCGGCTGCTCCCACGATGAACTGTGTTGTCTGCTTGACCCTTTCGTATCGCGAGCCGCGTCCGGTCAGCCTGCTGATGAGCTTGATCGGCTCGATAATATCCCGGATATACTGTTTCTTCTGCGATAGTTTGGCCAGATTCTTTTCTCCCGGCGTCTCAATATTCAGCGATACGGCACTGGCCAGTGAAACAGCCTCTTCTACCGACGCATCGCTCGCCCCTGGAATAATTTTTAGGTGAATATAACCCCTGAATCCGTGCCTTCTTCGCAGTAATCTTGCGACACCGTTAAGCCTGTCCATTGTAGCATCGGGCGAGCCTAAAACGCCCGAACTGAGAAACAGCCCGAAGACTTTTCGCTGATTGTAATAATCCAGAAAAACCTTCGCCGTATCCTCCAGCGACAGACTGACTCTGCGAACGTCCATTTGCTCTCTAAGCGGGCAGTACTTACAGTCATTCGAACACACATTCGATGTCAGCGTCTTGAAAAGTACGCTCCTGCCCCCGCTCGGAAGTGTGACCGGATAAATCCATTTGCCGTCGGCGGTTCGCCGGCGATGTTCATCCTTACTTGTGCTGCAGGCGCAGGCGAGGTCGTATTGCGCATCGGCACTGAGTATCTCCAATTTCTCCTGTGTACCAGGCCTCGATATGATGCCGACCATTTTCTTTACCTTCGCAGTCTTATCCGTGACTT
>CAZHBL010000459.1:0-4799 GCA_964530105.1 uncultured Pirellulales bacterium
ATAAGCCTCAACAAATGAAAAGAACCATACAAAAGGCCAACATCCTCGTTTGCCGTGATGATTATTGCGGGAATGCCTTTCACCTTGACCGACCTAATCAAAAATCCTTCGCGTCCTAAAGTTGCCAGCACATTTGACAAGTTTAATTCTTGTATGACCTGAGACCGTGCCGGCGTGCAAATCACAAGAGCAGCACTTTTGGAAAGCGTACTGCGCACAGGCACATCGACTCCTAAAAGTCCCTCAAGTCCTTTTTTCATTTCCTCTCGAATAATGCCGAGCGTTTCGGAATCGCCCTCAATTACAATAGCTGATAAAGCTCGCTGGTATTCTTCCAATATCGCTGAATCATCCAGCTTTCTGTAGGACATCCAGAGTTCGTAGCCATCATCGGCACTTACCATTGGACAAACCGAAACCACAATAAGCAGCACAATGAATACATCCTGCAAGGATAGTTTCATGTCTACTCCAATTATCATAAACCTTTCCGTCTCCAGGTATTCACTTGCCTGGTCGTATACTAAAAGATTTTATTCTCTTGTCCAGCAGTCCCGCAACCTTTTTATCCGGCCGGCCTTCAAATTCAATATTGTGAATCTGTCTTTCTTGCCTTCTTTGATGATGGTGGCCGGAAGTTTTATTGCTGTCAATGTCAAATTCGATATACTTGTCCATAACTTATGGGACAAATTTCGCATATTTAGGAGTAAAAGACGATGACCAGTAAGAATGGTTTCATCTGAAAATGCGGGAGTGGCAACGAATTTATAAAGGATTAGGAAATCATGCTTGGAGTTAGTTGGATCGACTGGTTAGTCATAGCCCTTTATCTTGCGATAATTGCGGTAATCGGGGTATCCGCCGCCCGACGCGTACGCAATACAGCCAGTTTTTTCATCGGTGACCGAAAGTTTGGTAAGCTGATGATGATGTTCTTCACGTTTGGCACCGGCACCCATTCCGACCAGGCCGTCAGTGTGGCCGCAAAAACCTATCGCTCCGGTGCATCGGGTATATGGTACCAATGGTTGTGGCTGTTTGTAACACCTTTCTTCTGGTGGCTGGCTCCGATATTCAGGCGAATGCGAGCTGTAACCACGGGAGATTATTTCTTTGCCAGATATAACCGTAGTGTGGCCGGTCTGTACGCCGTAGTCGGGATGCTGCAACTGATGGTTAATATCGGCGTGATGCTCAAAGGCAGCACTGCCATGATCACGGCGGTATCGGGGGGACAGATCAATCCGAACATTGCCATCTGTGCGATGACCGTAATCTTCATTATCTACGGTATCGCGGGCGGCCTGAGTGCCGCCATCCTGACGGATTTTGTCCAGGGGGTTCTCACCATTGTTCTTTCTTTTTTGATTCTGCCCTTCGCTCTGTCCGCTGTAGGAGGGATAACAGGCTTGCGTGAAAGCATACAGAATCCGGACATGTTCAAGATCGTCGCTCCAGCCGGAATCACAGCATTTTATATTGCGGTCATCTCGTTTAATGCCTTGCTGGGCTGGGTGACCCAACCCCACAACATGGGCCTGGCCGCTGCAGGCAAAACTGAAATGGAAGGTCGTGTTGGTGTGATGTGCGGCATCCTATTCAAACGAGTGTGCACTATTGCATGGGTGCTTACGGGACTCTGTGCCGTTGGACTATATGCCGGCAAGGATGTCGATGTCGATCATGTGTATGGTCTTATGGCTCATAGTTTGTTGCCCAGGATCGCTCCCGGACTTATCGGTTTGTTCATCGCTTCTATGCTGGCTGCTGTAATGAGTTCCTGTGACGCTTTCATGGTCTCTTCGTCGGCATTATTTACTGAAAATATCTATCGTTCTCTTCTGGTGAAAAACAAACCGGACAGGCATTACACCATCGTCGGGCGTGTTGTCGCAGGGATTGTTGTTGTAGCCGGCGTCTTTTTCGCGTTCAGTCTCGAAAGCGTTGTGCAAGGCCTTGAAATATTCTGGAAGGTCTCGGCGATGATGGCCATTCCGTTCTGGCTGGGACTTTTCTGGCGGCGTGCCTCGTCGAAAGCTGCCTGGATATCGACTCTGTTGAGTTTTGCCGTGCTGCTGTTTACAAGCAAAATTGAGCTGTTCGGTAATATCTTATGGGATTTCAATGCGACTCTGGCAGGGAAACTTCCCGCGTTCATGTTGTTCGATGGCAAGCTCTACCTGCCCTGGCAAATGATTCTGTACATCACCGCTGGTTTTGTCACAGCTATTATCTTCAGTCTGCTTACTAAGCCGGTGGAAAAGAAAAAACTGGATCGCTTCTATGAATGCCTGCGGACTCCTATTGCTCCTGGCGAACCGGAAACCTCGCCTTTTACGCTTCCTGATGGAACCGTGCCGGCACCGCGCCGACCCTGGTTTGATCATCCTGATTTCGAAATATCCAGGCCAAAGTTTGTTGATATTATTGGTTTCATCGCCGGTTGGGTAGCCGTAGCGATGTTAATCGGTTCCTTCCTCTGGATAATAAAATCGTAAGACGCATATTAGTCGGAGACTTGTTCGTAAGGCACGGGGCAAGCAGTCTTGTCCTGTGATAGGTTGTCAGATAAATGATATGAGAACTTATTGCAGCCATGTAGAATGGATCATAAAATCGGAGTTCCTATAGCCATAGCGGCTCTTTTTGTTCTTTTGAAGCTGGAAACTGAGGTTCGCTCGATTATGGAAAATCACTAAAATCAAACATCCTCTATGAAACATTCGCTGCCCCCGGCGGTGGTTGGCTGATCAAGTAATATTGAATATGTGTCTCATTTATATTCCATGAGGCTCCCGAGATCCAGATTGGTCGCAATCTTTGTCCTTTGTAGATTTTGGATTTCTTGATTCTGAAAGTCAGCTTCGGCTATTCTCTTGTTGATCGCTGCCAACTACAAAAAACTTTCTCCTGCCGAAAACCTGCCCTGAAAGTTGCGTTTGTTTATCTGGCATTTTTGTAGAACATACGCAATTGTTTTCTTGCTATCCGTATCGAATTCGATATACTTGTTTGGGAGTGGTTGATGTATATAATTAGGTAGAATGAGGTTATATGGGCAAGTATTACAGCGTCGCATCGAAAAGGTTTTTTGGAGCAGGTGTCATCATTTTTTTGTCTTCGTTGCTGATTTTTAGTATGATCGGTGAAGCATTTTGTGGCCCACAAACCCAAAGAAGGCCAAGGTTGAAAAAAATGCCTTCTGCGAGAGAGGAAATAGATCTTGAAGAAATCCCTTTTAAGATATTATTTGAAACCTATCGTGATACCGACGGGAAACTTAACTGGGAGCTGTACCAGATGAATGCCGATGGCACCAATCCGGTCAATCTTACTAAAACCCCCGACCTGGATGAGATGTATCCCCACGCTTCCCCTGACGGTACGAAGATCAGTTTCGTTGTTGACGAAGGAAGTGGAAGAGATAAGGTTCGTAGTATCTATTATATGAATATCGACGGTACTGGAAGGGTCAAGGTCGCTACAAACGCTCGCCAGCCGTGCTGGAGTCCTGACGGTAAAAGCATCGCGTATCTGAGGGGAGAGTACGAGCGTTACAGCACAAGAGAATATGCGACATCGGAACTTGTTATTTACAATCTGCAAAGCGGTGAGCATAAACCGCATCCGAATACATCCCTGCATCACATTTACGCGATCTGTTGGTCGCCTGACGGTAACTGGTTTTTCGCTGCCGTGCATGGGGGCATGGAGTTCAGCGACACCATCCTGGCTTTCGATGCCGATGGGACAAGGGTCTTCGATATGGAGAAGTGGGGAGTAAGGGGATGCAGACCGGACCTCTGTCGCGACGGCAAAAGAATTACATGGGGTGAAACGGACTGGGATCTGTGTGTGGGCGATATTGACCTGACCGGCCCCGAGCCCCGTGTTTACAATGTGCAAAAAATTGTCGAATGTCTGCATTCGGCGAAAGTCTATCATGTCGATTTCTCACCGGATGGAAAGTATATTGCGTTCAGCTTCGGCCCTTCCAGCGGCGGACAGCAGGTTGGTGGTAGGGCGAGGGGCTGGAATATCTGTGTAACCGACCTTACAGGGAAATGGGTCAAAATTACCACGGACGGCAGCCACAACAAAGAACCCGATTGGGTGCCAATCCCATCAACAACCACTGAATAAAGGAGACAATATGAAAAATCAGTACTGCACCGAGACATGTAAGGTATCTGTGGGAACAACCCGCATCGTTTTGGCTCTGTTGCTGAGCCTTCTACTAATGAATGAAACCGTTTGTCAATCAAAGGCAGTTGAGCCGGGACGTGAAAAAATCCCGTCACCCAAGTCTGCGATAAAGCTCGAAGAAATCCCGTTTAAGATTGTGTACGAAACCTACCGTACGACCAACGGCAAAGAAAACTGGGAGCTTTATTTGATTAATGCCGACGGTTCGAATCCTGTTAATCTCACACGCAGTCCCGATGCCGATGAGATGTATCCTCACGTGTCTCCGGACGGCGGCAAAATCAGCTTTGTCGCTGATGAGATGGTGAACGGCAAGAAGGTACGAAACGTCTATTATATGAACATCGACGGAACGGGGCGGACCAAGGTGGCCGACAACGCCAGGCAGGGATGCTGGAGCCCGGACGGCAAGACCATTGCCTATCTCAAAGGGGAATTCGAGCGCTACACGACCAAGGATTACGCTACGAAGGGGATTTTCTTTTACGATCTTGAAACCCGAAAACACAGAGAACACCCGAACAAGGGTCTGCATCATCTCTACAATATCTGCTACTCGCCCGACGGCAACTGGTTTCTTGCGACGGTCC
>CAZHBL010000460.1:0-4783 GCA_964530105.1 uncultured Pirellulales bacterium
GCCTTCACCCTGCGTAATGGTCACCTCAACCTCCGCCTGCCCCTTCTTGAGCGTATAGAAAGTCTGAGATGTTTCACAGGGCAGCGGAGTGTTTTTATTCAAAATGATGCGATTTTGTATTACACGCCTGCCTGTTTCCTTATCAACAGGAGCACAAATAGTACCGTAGCTGTGATTGCAAACGTCGGTCAGATTTATGTCCATCAGGTTGCTGGAAATCCCTGCCGAGACGGCATCGGGTTTCTCTCTCAGCATTGTCAATCCGGCGTGCAAAGCGGCACCGAGCGCTACGCATTCATCGACATTAACTGCTGTCTCGGGTGGCTTGCCGAACATTTTCTCAAGGCGCTGCTGGACAAAAGGTATTCGGGTGCTGCCGCCGACCAATAGTACTTTGTCAATTCCAGTCGGTTCAATCCCCGCCTCGCCGATCGCGACTTCCACCAGGATGTCCGCACGATCCATCAGGGAGGAAATTGCCTTTTCAAACATCTCTCGGGTTATTTCGACCTTCATATTGCCCGCCGGGCCGTAGAGCATCTTTTTGGCAACATTTCGCCGGGACAAAGTCCTTTTAATATCCTCAGCTTCATCTTCAAACTTTGCCCTGTCCTCATCGGAACCGATCAGGTCGGCTTTGAACTTGTTTTTGTATTGTTGTTCCAAAATCTCGAGTATTTTCTGGTCGAAGTCGATGCCGCCGAGCGCATGGTCACCCTGCGAACAAATAATCTTCATATCATGTCCGTTGACTTCCATTATAGTGACATCGAATGTTCCTCCACCGAGGTCGTAAACCAGCACTTTTCCCGATACCTTTCGTGTGGTGGCGTAATATAAAGCAGCGGCCACAGGCTCGTTGACAATGCCAATCACATTCAAGCCGGCCTGCTTTCCCGCTTCCATAGTTGCTTTTCTGCGGACTTCATCGAAGTGGGCCGGGACGGAAATAACGGCATCGCAAATATCGCCATGCTCTACAGAGCAGTCCTGTTTGAGCTTTTTCAGAATCAAAGCGGACAATTCAACAGGCGTCCAGTCTTTCGAGTCGATTTTTCTGCTATAATTGGCATCTCCCATATGCCGCTTGACCCACCGAACAGATCGCTGGGCATTCAGATGCCTCGAATTAATAGCTTCAATACCTACTCTGACTATATCTGAGTTCTCTTCGTCAAAGAAAATTGCAGATGGAGTGAGTCTTTCACCATCGGCATTTGGGATTATTTCCGGCTTGCCGATAGCGTTGAGAATTGATAGTGCCGAGAATGTCGTGCCGAGATCTATTCCCACTATATTGGTCATTTTACACCCCCTATTTTGTGGTTCGGTAAATCATGAATTGATTCACAATTCAATCATCAAGCGAACAGCTTGACCTGAGCCGGGCGAACCACCTTGACGTTTCCTTCGTTAATAAAGTATTGATAGCCTGGTCTAATTACTTTTGCAATATTACCCGCTTTTTTCGGATCGTCACTTTGCTGCTTGTCCTTGACGGCTTCGGCGTATTTTTCCTGCCCTCGATATTGACTGTTTATCTCAGGTTCAAATTGCTCGATACCGCTTGACTCCAGAGTAAAGATAAGCTCATCCCTTACTTCCTCAAGATGTATCGCCTTGGCATCCTTTTCGCCGAGCCGGCTAATACGGTTTTCAAGATTGTCTATACAGCGTATAACTCGCAGACAAAAAGTCCTGATTATATTCCAGTCATAACCATCCTGGAGCTTTTCCAGCCTGTCCTGCTGACAGGCCGCATATTCACGAATGGCCGAGACCTGCTGTGTAAGCTCGTTAATGGCACTGTTGAGCGGTTTTGAATGCTCCTCGGTCCCGGAACGCTGTTTGCCCCATTTGGTGTTTGTTTTAATAACAGCGGTTTTTTCATCGGAAAGCAGCCTGTTGATCTTCTCGGTACCATTCGAAAACTTTTCTTTGCCTGCCACTCTTTCCACAATCTTAGCCCCACTTTTAACAGGGACCGTACACTGCCGGCCCGAATTGACAAAGACGTTCAAATGCTTCTCCAGACGATTCTGTTTTTCGTGAGTTTTCTTTTTTTGCTGCTCTTGCTGTAAATCTTTTGCGTCGGCTATAACAGGTTTATCGCCTTTAACTTTTTTTAGACTTCCATAACTGCTGGTGATTAAAAGCCTCAAGCCGGATAAACCCCTTATGATAGAACGAGCGGTCCACAGCACGATCCACCATACATATATACTGCCGCCCATAGTTGTACACACAATAGAGCTTGTCAGCACATACTCGTTCAACTCATTTTGTTTCTTGTACTCGCTCAATTCGTTTTGCCAGTTCTCGCCGTACAGAATATCCGCAAAAGGATTCGCAGCGATTTCGCTCGCGGCCAATTTGTCCATATCCGCTTTTAGCCTTGCCTTCTGTTCCTGCCTGAGTTGATCGTTTGTTTTGTCTTTTCCGTATTTGTCCAATACCAGAGGCAGCTCGGCTCGTTGTTCCGGAGGCAATTGCAGCCACTCCTGATATTGCCTGATATAATCGTCTGTCTCTGTAAACTTATAGCTAACTCCATTCTGCTGCTGCTGCTGTTGCTTGCCGGCTATCATCCACCAATACATACTTGCACCGACAAGCAGGAATACCGAACCAAGAATAAGAGATTTTTTAAGCATGATCTTAGTTTTCAATCATTAATCGTCTGCATTAACATCCCGCCTGATTAATGTGGGACATATTCGCACGTACAATATCATTATGAGCCGGGATTGCTGTTCTCAACGAAAGCTTCTTTTTCGTTTTCACCATATACTTTTGTTACACGCAGTACCTCTTCCATTGTCGTCAGGCCCTGCTTTACCTTCATAATACCGTCATCGAATAAACTCCGCCGGCCGCTTTCATGAAAGGTCCGGCGCATATTGTTCACCGAAGAGTCCTTGTTAATCATGTCCCTGAACTGCTCATCAATAATCAATAACTCATAAATACCTACCCTGCCTACATAGCCTGAACCCCGACAGTAATCACAGCCTGCGCCATGATAAATCTGTCCCGGTTCGACTCCCTCATTTTCCACGTATCTGGCGACATGCTCCGTTACCTGGTATATCTCCTTGCACTTCGGGCAAATCTTTCTTACCAATCGCTGTGCAAGCACTCCGTTCAACGATGCCGCTATCAAGTACGGCTCAATACCAATATTAACCAGTCTTGTAATACTGCAGGCTGCGTCATTTGTGTGCAGCGTCGATAAAACCAAATGCCCCGTAAGAGCCGCCTGGACCGCTATCCGGGCGGTCTCGTTATCGCGAATCTCTCCTATCATTATCACATCGGGGTCCTGACGCAGTAAACTCCTCAGCGATGTAGCAAAGTCCAGATTAATCTTCTCGTTAATCTGGACCTGATTGCAGAAACCAAGTTCATACTCAACCGGGTCCTCAACGGTCGAAATATTCAGTTTATCGCCATCCATCTGAGACAGAGCTGAGTAAAGGGTCGTACTCTTACCAGAACCGGTCGGGCCGGTGACGAGTAAAATCCCGTGAGGCATCGCTATCTGATCGTCAAAACGCTTCATCACATCAGGCTCCATACCCAACTGCTCAAGGCCCCGTGTAATCGATTCACTGTCAAGCACACGGATAACCACCTTTTCTCCATGATTCGTCGGCAGCGTCGAGATACGTAAATCGATAGCCCTGCCGGCGACAGAAACTTTGATTTTGCCGTCCTGTGGGAGCCGTCTTTCCGAAATATCGAGGTCGGCCATAATTTTAATTCGTGAGACGATAGCAGGATGCATCTTCAACGGTGACTGCTTCATTTCGAAAAGTACGCCGTCGATGCGGTACCTCGTCCTCATATACTTTTCCTTGGGCTCGATATGAATGTCGCTGGCGCCCTCACGTACCGCGTTGCTAATCAGATAATTGACAAATTTAATGATGGGCGACTGGCCTGCCATTTTTTCGAGGTCATCTGACTCTTCCTGCTGGTCCTGGACAACCTCAACATCTGTCATATCATTTATGATATCATCAATGTCGTAATCGATTCTTTCACTATCGAAGGTCTCGCAGACATTATCTATATCTTCATCCAGGCATACGACTGTCTCAGTTTTCATCTGAGTTTGCCGTTTAACGTCTTCGATAATGAAAAGATCGGCTGGACGACTTGTTGCCACAATGAGGATTTCGTCTCTGATCACAATGGGCATGATGCGGTTGCTTTTTATATATTCAAGGTCAAGCTTTTTAAAAACGTTTTTTTCGACCTTGTCCGGCTCGATCTTTTGAAATTCGCATCCGTAAAGGTTTGCCCGAGCCATTGAGATATCCGGTTCATGAGCTAAGTTCAGTTCTTTGATTAAGTGGCAGATATCACAATTTGCTCTCTTTTTCTGTATTCGCCTCAGTTCGGAGAGCTGATCGCCCGTAATTTTTCCCATTTCGGAAAGGACATCAGCCTCATCCCGAGTCTGAGTGGTACTCTCTTGTTCCTGCTCTGGGCTATACAGTTGCGACAGACCGCTGATTTCCTCATCGTCGTCATTATCTAAGTGGCCGTTAATTTGATTCTTGCTGGTCCGCTGCTCTTTGACTTTAAATCCAAAAATCCGTGCCATGATTTTATAATACCCCCCAGTTCTAAGCGTTGTATATCTCCAAATCCGGTCAAACGCTCCTGTTTCAGAGAACTAACGACAGTTTATCCAAAACGAAAACGTGCTTCATCTCTGAGGATGAGCATATAAAAACCTCCATGGGAAGCGTTAAATAAAATATAAGTAATAATT
>CAZHBL010000461.1:0-4767 GCA_964530105.1 uncultured Pirellulales bacterium
CCCTAAACGAATCATTGCACCCAGATAGCGAATAGCAGTCAATTGAAAAAGCAACCGTCTCCTTACCTTGTTTGTCGCCAACATGTTGACAAGGTAAAGAGGAAGGATGACTACAATAATTCCGGCTGAACCCCATAAAAGTGGAACGGCAATAATTGAGACAAGCGCAAGCAAAGCCATGAACGAAAACAAAAATTTGAGAGGGGTAGAAGGGGGTAATTCTTCACAGACGAGGGTGGTGATTCCGTTTCCCTTTTGCTTTCCCATACGCAAAAGCCCTATTTGGATGTTTTCTCGAATCTCTTTATTGGTTTGAAAAAGCCGTATGATTTCGTTTCTTTTCTTTAATATCTCGCCGGATAACAATGGCGTTCTAAGGATTTGATACAGGATACATTCTCCCGGATTAATCAAAGTTCTATCAATCCTGGAATAGAGGTCATCCATGTTCAAGTCCGACCAGGTTTGGTCATCTATTGAAATGTCGTTGTCGTCGGGCCTGGCGGCTGAATATCTATAGAAGCTTTCTATTTCCGAAAAGTCCCGATTCTTTTCCTTCTCTTTTCCCCAATCTTCTCTCAGTTGGGCAAGGAGCTTTTGAAAAGCACTTTTCTGATAGATTCTGATACTGACGATCATTAACGGGAGCAAAATCAAAAGGCCCCAATAATAAATTCGGTCAACCGAAGCCCCGGCATAAATGATGCCAAAAGCCAAACCTGCAGAAACGGCAATTATGATCTTGAATAGCAGAGAAAGCTGCCTAATTGATATCAGGGAAAACTCAGCTATGACCTTCAAAAGCTTCATTAGGACATTCTCCCACGAAGCAGGATGTGCCGTGCACCAATATTATATTTCATTCAACTACAGTATCTTCTAAATCCACGAAAATCAACTTTTCTGTTCCGCCAAGCCCGCGATTATAGAAACTACACTTTCGTATAATATTTTCCTTTTGTCCACCGAAAAGGCCGGCACAAGGCTCTCGTTGTGTTAGCCTATGAGTATCAGGATACTTCAGTCGAATGACATGGCGATTCTAAAGCCGTTGTTGTAGTGTATTCTGTAGCCGAGAGGGGTTCTCATGCGGATGTATGAGCGTAGCAGCCAGGGTGGATTTCCAAACGAGCCGCCCCTTACGACACCGCGATTTATCCTGTCGGTCGAGTCCAGCCATGCCGAGCCGTCCGTCGGGGCACCGTCGGCGCCGTCGTGCCACATATCCTGAACCCATTCCCAGACGTTGCCGTACATATCGTAGAGTCCCCATGGATTGGGCTTTTTCTGAGCGACCGGATGCGTTCTGGTGATAGTATCAGTGGTCCACCTGCACCACGCCATCTCGCCGAGCGTGCCGGCATAATCGCCGGTGGTTCCGGCACGGCATGCGTATTCCCACTCCGCCTCGGTAGGCAGGCGAATATCCCGGCCGGTCTTCTCGCTCAGCCACTGGCAGAATGCAATAGCATCGTACCATCCGATATGAGTAACCGGCTCTGCGTCGGTCTGAATGAAGACGGGAAAACGCCAGTCCTGTGAAACCGCATCGTGCCACCCTTTTTGGTAGCCGGCGCTGAAGACCCAGCCTTGTTTCTCTGCATCGGTGACATAGGCAGTATCAGCCACAAATAAACCAAACTGTTCGAGAGTGACTTCGGTCGTGCCCATATAGAAACCATGATTGACCGCCACTTCATGAGCGGGCATCTCATACGTCCAATTGTACCGATCGACGTAGTTATGCTCGCTTCCCATGATGAATGTTCCCGGGTCGATGCGTACCAAGTCGAAGTCGATGTCACCGGCGGTCAACGTTAGCCTGGCAGGGCGATCGGCGCCGGTTATCGGCGGTTTACTGGTTTTCTTTGCCGCAGAAGCAGGGCGGTCGGCGCCGGTGGCGGCAAATCCGGCACAGCGTACGATTCTAAAACCCATGCTGCATTGTCTGAAGGAACGGCACACGCCATATCGGGATGACGACCTGCACGATTCTTTCGGGCTGCATGCCGAGCCGCCTCTCTGGGCGCAGCGCGATGCGACATCAGCAGGGACATCGGGCATCTCGGCGGCGCTGCCGTCGACCGGGGCATTTTTGTAATTCCAGTAGTAGATATCTTCGCACCACTCCCGGACGTTGCCGTGCATGTCGTAGAGTCCCCAAGGATTCGGCTTCTTCTGTGCGACTGGGTGGATTAATCCTTCGCTGGTCGCGTCGAACCAGGCCATTTGTTCGATATCTCCGGCGTAATCTCCGGTGGTTCCGGCCCGGCAGGCATATTCCCACTCGGCCTCTGTCGGCAGGCGAAAGAATTGGCCGGTCTGCTGTGAGAGCCATTCGCAGAACGCTTTCGCGTCGTTGTAGTCTACGCAGGCGATAGGGTGGCTGTCGGTCTGCTTGAATCCCGGATTATCACAGGGCCGGTATTCAACCGGGCCTATGTGGTCGGAGCAGCGGTTATCCCATACCCAGCCCTTTTTTTCATAGCCGGCGGCTTCGACAAAGGCCCTGAACTGGGCCACCGTAACTTCGGTCTTGCCCATATCGAAGCTGTAGTCGATGATAACCTTGTGGGCGGGTCTTTCGTCGCCGTCGTGTGAGTCCGAGCCCATAATAAAACTGCCCGGCGGAATAGTAACGAGTTGAAATTCCACGCCGGCAATTTCAAAACCGGATTCCCGGAGTGCAAACGCGGGGGAAGGGTGGACTAAAGCGAGTGTAACCGCGAAGATCATTAAGCCGCCAATTCTTAAAGTGGGAATAAGTGTCGCAGCCATTTTTTTTGTTCCTTCCTATTTCAGTATGATGTTAACCGGCCTTTTTCATTAATTCCGCCCGGTTTGCTTAGTGAGCTTCATCTGGAACAAAATACAAAGCCCGCCTTGAAACTTCAAGATTTAGAAAAAAATAAGTCGGGATTGCTTAATTCATAGAAAATTATTCGAATTTGCCCGAAAAAGCAACTAATTCAGGAAAAGTTTTTTCTTTCTAAGTAACAGCTATTACTTGAGCTATGACAAAAAGCCTGGAAGGTCTGATAAAATAGTGGAAAAAAGCGTTACATTCGGTATCGATTGTGGCACTTAGCTATAGTTTTGACAGGACGTCGATTAACAAATAATGGGCAATTGAAGTTAAGAATTAGAAGCAATCGAAGGCACAAAAGAAAATCATACCCTCCTCCACGAAGCTGAGTTTGCCGGTCGCATATAGATTGCGGCCGGCACGCTTCGATTTAATCAAACATATCAGAATGTATCTATGCCGAAAACAGGTAAATGATATAGCCAATATACACGCATATCAGCAGTGCTCCGCACACTCGGCCGATAACACGCTTGCCGATTATTATGGCAGCGGCAAAAGCTGCACTGACAATAACCATGATCCAGTAATCGACTCCACCTGCCAGCCTGTGTGTAAGGTCAAAAGGTCGAACGACACCCGCCGCACCGGTCACGAGAAGAGTATTGAAGATATTCGAGCCTACAAGATTGCCGACCGAAATGTCGTGATGGCCTTTGATCGCAGCTACTACACAGGTTACAAGCTCCGGAAGTGAAGTTCCGAACGCGATGATGGTCAGGGCAATGACCCTTTCGCTCAAGCCGATCTCTATCCCGATAAATACAGCTCCCTCGACAGCCATTTTCGCCCCCAATGCCAGGCCCGCCAATCCGATGAGAACGAACAGTATATTCTTTTTTGCGCTTCGTGTTTCTTGTTTCGTATCAAGCTCAAAGCTTTCGGATTGACGCCCGGGCTGCTTGGATTCTCGCCGGGCAGCATAAACCGTTAGAAAAATCAATGCTGCAAACACGGCTAACAGGACAACAGCTTCCGGCCTGCTTATGTTTGAATTACGCAGCAAAGGCCATAACAGCAGAGCCACCAATAACAGTACCGGTATCTCGCGGAACAGTGTTTTCCTTTGAACCCTGAGCGGCCGAATCAGGGCGACCAGACCGCCGACGAGAGCCAGGTTGGCTATATTGGAGCCGAAAACGTTGCCGATAGCTATATCTCCGCCGCCTGCTTTTCGCAAAACGCCGGCAATACTTGCAGCGACTTCCGGCGCCGAAGTTCCCATTGCCACAACCGTCAGGCCGACAATAAGTGAGCTGATACCGAGTATCCGGGCTAATCCAACCGCACCAGTCACCAGCAACTCGGCACACTTCCATAATATCACCAGCCCAGCAACCAGAAGTATGATATGCAGAGTTAAATCCATCTCAGTGCTTCGTCAAAACAATGTTTACGCGTATCGTTTATAATGCCCCCGAATTATAACTTTAGTGCGGATATTTGTGTAAGGAATTTCAAATCCGTCTTAACCTGGATACTCACGAGAAAAGACCGGCCATGCAGCGAATTCGTATTTGTCCTTAGTGCCGGCCTCGCTCAGACCTTTCCTACGACCAAGCAGGCATTATGGCCCCCAAAGCCGAAAGAATTGCTCAGTGCGATATCGACTTTCGCCCGGCGAGCTTCAAGAGGCACAAAATCCATCTTGAGATCGCATCTCGCATCCGGATTTTCCAGGTTTATCGTGGGAGGAATGATCGATTCGTTAATGACCTTTACACATATTATAAGCTCGACCGCACCAGTGGCGCCGAGCAGATGCCCGAGGCAGCTTTTAGTCGAGCTGACAGGTGTTTTATATGCATGCTTCCCAAACACTCTTTTGATGGCTGCACTTTCAGCGACGTCGTTCAGTTCAGTACCTGTCCCGTGTGCGTTAATATAGTCTATTTTTTCCG
>CAZHBL010000462.1:0-4767 GCA_964530105.1 uncultured Pirellulales bacterium
GTCGGCACCGCCCGGGCCATTTTCTCAAGCGAGTCAAACTCAAGCTGGAGCAGCCCTTTCGACGCCGGAACCGGAACCGTCCTCAACGTAATCTTCGTAAAAATCGCCAGCGTCCCTTCCGAGCTCGCCATCAGACGGGCCATATCAATCCGCCCGTCGTGACATACACCCGCGATGTTATATCCGCTTCGATTACGCTTTGTCTGAGGTAATGCCTTATTGATAATAGCCTCATTTTCAGAGAGGACGGACAAACACTCTTTTGCGACCGAGGCAACTCCGTCGTCTTTCACCTGTTCTGGATCAACATCGTTTTTGAGTTCAACAATGCTGCCGTCCGCCAGAACCGCTTCAATTGCTTCGACGTAGTCACTCATATAGCCGTACTGGAGCGAATGAGAACCGGTGGAATTATTGGCAACACACCCCCCTATTACCGCACGGTTGGCGCTGGACGGATCGGGTCCGATTTTTCTGCCGAACTGAGCAAGATACTGATTCAAATCGTCCAGCACTACCCCGGGCTCACAAGTAACCGTCCGGCCATTATCCTCTGCGCCGATGATTTTGTTCATATACCGGGTCATGTCTAAGACAATGCCGCCGGACAAAGACTCGCCGGCCAGGCCGCTGCCTGCTCCGCGAGCGACGACCGGAATCGCTTGCGCGGCAGCATACCCGACCACGGCGGCCACGTCACCGGCGTCGCGAGGAGCCACAACACATCGAGGCACTATCCTGTAAATGCTCGCATCGGTGCTGTAGGCGGCTCTGTGCAGGATATCGGCATAAACATCTCCCCGCACAAGACCAGCTAAATCAGAAGCAATTTGCTCAGGTTCCTTATTCATGGTTTCTCCTGTGCCGTTCCTAACTATTGCTCGAAATCACGAGGCAGGAACTGAGCCTGGGAAACGGTTCCGCTCATCCGCAGGACCGCAAGGTCGTCATCATCGACCTGGCCATTGATGAAGTGTTGAACGACGGGATGGGGATGATTACGAATATAGTCGGCGTCACCGTCGGCAATAATTTTGCCTTTATGTAACATAATGATTCGGTCCGCCACTTTATAAGCGCTCGTCATATCATGCGTAACAACAACTGATGTGATATTGAGCTCTCTTTCCAGCTTCAGAATCAGCTCGTTGATCACATCCGACCGGATCGGGTCCAGTCCGGTAGTCGGCTCATCATACAAAATCACTTCCGGATTAAGAGCAATCGCCCGTGCCAACGCCACTCTCTTGCGCTGCCCTCCGGAAAGCTTCGCTGGATAATAATTTTGATAACCATCAAGACCAACCATTGCCAGCTTGGCCTTCACAAGCTCTTCGACCTCTTTCCAATCAGTAATTTCACAATGCTGTCTTAGCGGGAATATGATGTTTTCCGTAACACTCAGGCTGTCAAACAATGCCCCTCCCTGGAAGAGAAAGCCGTAATGCGTCCGTATTTTATTCAAATGACGTTCACTTATATCGTCGATTCGCTGGTTCTTGAAGTAAACCTCGCCGGATGTCGGCCTTAGCAGAAGGATCAAATGTTTTATTAAGACCGTCTTACCGCATCCGCTCGGGCCGATTACGACGGTTGTTTTGCCCTTTTCGACGGCCAGCGAAATATTATCCAAAACAACATTTGCACCAAACTTCTTGGTTATGTTTTTAAGAACAATTATTCCATCGCCGTTACCGACCTGTACATCGTTTTCCTTGTCGCCCTGTTTCACTTTATGCCTTTTTCCATTATCAAACCAGACTTTTGAGTGACCAGAATGTATTGTAAATCGATTTGAAAATCACCGCCAGTGCAAAATCCAGCGCCAATATGGAAATGAAACTGGCCACAAACGCTTCCGTACAGGCCTGTCCGACGCCATGGGCCCCTTCTTTGCATGTAAAACCCTTGTAGCAGCTAATCACTGCAATAGCCACACCAAAGAATAGACCTTTTATAATTCCGATCGCCACATCCCACAATTCCACGCCGGATGCACTAAAACTCCAATAGGCCCGGCTATTAATCCCTAATTGAACAACGCTCACGAAATAACCGCCGATAATACCCATTAAATCCGCATAGATAATCAGAAACGGCGTCAGCAGCAGGCACGCCTGAATCCGCGGCGCAGCCAGATAACGTATCGGGTCCGTGCCCATACTTCTGATCGCATCAATCTGTTCGGTAACATTCATAGTTCCCAGCTCGGCGGTCAAAGCTCCCCCAATACGCCCGGCCAGCATAACTGCCGCAAGCACAGGTCCCAATTCCTTCACTACTGAAATATTAATCAAAACACCTAAGTGCTCTTCCAATCCCATACCCGCAAGCTGGTCATAAGCTTGAACCGCCAATGTCATCCCCACAAAAGCTCCGGTGATCATAACAACCGGGACGCTGCGAACGCCGATAATATTCATTTGGGTCCATATCAATGGATACGTACATGGGCTCAAGCAGTTCCGGAAAGACGCCATCATCGACTGCCAGGCGAACCTCGTGAAACGTCCCATATTGCTTACCCCCCCTATCGTTTTTGCTCCCACCGTTCCAATAATCATATTTTACTCCTAATACAAACCTTAGGACAAGTTCCACAGCTAATATTTAATAGTAAATTGTCCGCAGTCAGTAGTCAATCGTCAATTATCAGTTGAAACTACTCTTCGGCTTGCCGTTTTGAATCATCTGCACGACAATAATGCCTAAAAATTACTATTTCTCATAAAACCGCTACCCCGATATGACGATAATTTCCGAATGGAATGAAGATTGTGCATTTATAGGACATTATAAATTACCGTTCAGAGGAATGATAGGCAATTTAGATCAGGCGTTCGAGATAGGGGTTGATGACTACATTACAAAGCCGTCTGACCTGATGCAGTTAGGCAAAATAGTCAAAACTAAATGGGAGAAATATACAAAGCCGTCAGAAGTACGATAAGGCAGGGTAATTATTGCAGAAAGAAGGTTTTACATTCTGTGGTGACTTTATTTAAGAAATCGCTATTTTCAATAACAGATGTATTACGCAGTATATTAATTATGTCTTCCAAAAGCAGCGATTGTGCAGTTATGCCACAAAGCTACAGGGCAAGATAAAATGGATATAAAAAGTATAATTAAAAAGGCTGTCTTAGCGGTGATATTCATAGCAATTATTGCCGGCGTTTTTTGGCTGGCGCAAAAGAAAGCCACAATAGACATTACACAAAGTGCTCTTATCGTTATTATTGTAGCGGCGGTTCTTACGTTTTTTTATAACAGATACTTCTATTATACATTTACATCGCCGAAGTCTGTAAATAATCCCACTCATGAAGCCATAGATCTCCGTAAGCGCCATAAGCTCCTTGAAGAAAGTGCGCGTCACAAACGTCTCGAAGAAAAGATCCGTAAGCTCAGCACAGAACTATCAGCCGCCAAGCTGAAACTCGAAGCGGAAATTGCAAATCGGCCGCTTGACCAGAGACAATTACAGCAGCGTCTTAAACATCTCAATTGTTTATACGGACTGTCAAAAATTGTTAATCGTCAGGAAATTCCATTAGAGCAAATATTCCAGGAAACAGTCTCTCTGATTCGTGATGCATACAAGTATCCCAACGCCATGTGTTTAAGAATCATTTTTGACGGAATTCAGTATAAAACAGAAAACTTCAAAAAAAGTGAATTGAGCCGGAAAACCCAGATTAAAGCACATGGAGAGAATGTGGGTGCTATTGAGGTTTACCACCTTGGAGGATTTTTTAAAAACGGTGAAGAACCGTTCCTTAAAGAAGAAGATGATCTGTTAAATGCCGTTGCCGAATGGCTTGGCAGCATTGCAGAACGCAAGAAGGCGGAAGAAAAACTGCGATTATTTAGAAATTTAATAGAACGGTCAAATGACTGCATTTTTGCGGTAGAACCTAAATGGGGCCGCTTCCTGGACGTAAACAACAGAGCGTGCGACAGTCTCGGATACACGCGCAAAGAATTACTTAACATGATGACCATTAAGGACATAGAAGTGTCTATGCCGGACGATTCCTACTGGCAAAAGCAAATAGAGCAACTCAGAGAAAAGAACGATATTGTTAAACAGAACCGGTACAAGCGCAAGGACGGATCGACGTTTTTTGTTGAGACAAGCCTGAAACTCGTAACCCAGGAAAAACAAGACTATATAATAGCGATTGCACGGGACATCACGGAACGCAAACGAGCGGAAGTCAAGCTTAAGACAGCTCAGGAAAAACTGCTCGAGACGGCGCGCGAGGTTGGCATGGCCGAGGTGGCAACCGGAGTGCTGCACAATGTAGGCAATGTACTCAACAGTGTCAGCGTTACCGCCGAGTCGATTCAGAAGAGAGTTCGTAATTCAAAAATCTCTTATCTTTCCGACGTCGTAGATCTGTTCGAAGAACACACAAATGAACTGAGCACGTTTATGACAAATGAAGAACGGGGCAAAAAAATTCCTGCCTTTCTGGCCAACCTCTCCAAAGAGCTGATCGATGAACAGGAACGCATTC
Organism: uncultured Pirellulales bacterium; assembly: GCA_964530105.1. GTDB lineage: Bacteria > Planctomycetota > Phycisphaerae > Sedimentisphaerales > Anaerobacaceae > JAFGPJ01. The sequence continues at coordinate 4,524 of CAZHBL010000462.1, forward strand.
TCGAAACACTGGAGGCATTAACCAAACATGTTCAGCATGTAGGCGATATTATCCAGCTTCAACAATCGCACAGTAAAACGAAAGGTCTGATCGAGCCAACTTCCATTGCGGAACTTGTGGAAGATACGATTCAAATAAACGCCGAGGCAATAACACGAAACAACGTGGAAGTGAAACGGGAAATCTCGAATCTGCCGACCCTCCTGCTCGACCGCCATAAGGTTTTACAGATTTTGACGAACCT
>CAZHBL010000463.1:0-4749 GCA_964530105.1 uncultured Pirellulales bacterium
CTCTTACGCTATCAAAAGTGATGATTTAGGTGCCTAACTGCGAAAGTTGGGCTAGCTCTCAACCGCCCAATTCGGTCAAGGATTTCACGAAAAAACGTCCTCGGCACAGCTAAGGCTCTGCCGCTGGCAGCATGCAGCATGGTGGATTCAACGGCTAAACGCTCGGTGTCATTCGTATCGTCATAACCTGCCAGTCTGCTGTATATTGAGCCTCAGAGCGTCCTTGAGTACTTCACCCATTGGATTCTCCCGTATCAGATGATCGAAACTGGCTTGAGTGGTCTCTATAAGCTCTATGCTATCAAAATCCTGTTCATTTGTCATGAACTACTTGGGAAATTCGGGCTTATCTAATTATCTTCAAATATCTTCCCAGCCAGTAAGGCAGGAGGTATATGTCGCCGCTGTACTCACGATGTCCCCCTTCGCCGCCGTCTAAGCTAAAGCCGTTGCCGTTGTATTTGCTCATGGGCCGCTCATCGGGCGGCAGTACCTCGCGGGTAGTCTGGTTACGAAAATTGGGCTCCAGCAGCTCAATGTCTTTGCGATGACTGTTTTGAACGGACCAGCTTATCATATCCAAAGGAAACTCTTTCAGGCTCCAAATCGTTTGGTCCAGATCAAAATCCGCCGCTCCTGTCATTGCATAAATCAGGTTCCACAGCGGATTCTTTTCCGGCCGCTCGATGTCCCAGTGGCCCTTGATTGTCTGGAGATATTTTTCACGCAGCTCGTCATTAAAGGCATATTTGTACAAATTCCAGTAAGACATAAAAGCCAGCTCATCGTCGGAATGATTCCATTCGGTAGTCAGATCGATACCGGAGACCCGGCCTATCCCGGAAATGGGAATCATGATGTTATCCAGGTAGCCATACTTTTCAAACAGCTCGAAGGCTTTGTCTTTATAGATTTCTTTGCCGGTGAAGTGATATGCCGTCTGCAGGAATCCGATGATTTCTACAGAGTTGAGCCTGCGGTCGCCCACCTGCTTTGGGAACCTGTTTACGTAATCCGGATTCCACTTGCCCCAGAGCGTCGGCTTGCCGTCGAAGTCGATCAGGTATAAGTCGTTTCGTACGATGTGGGTGGTGATATCGTCTATCAGGGTAATCGCCCTGTCGCGCCATTCTTTGTCCGGAACGACTTCGGCAAAGATGCTGTAGACGAAGATGTGCCCGACGATTTCATCACTGCTGGTTGTCGCTTTCCATGTCCAGTTCGGGTCATCGGCGGGTTGCCAGCGGGACTTGTCCGACAAATGATAGCCGGCACGTTCGAACGACCGGGAAGGAAAACCTTCGATGTGATTGATTTGCGACAGGCGTTCCATCGCATCGAACGACTCGTAGCAATTCTGCAAAGCATCGTCGGACTTTGTTGCGGCGTAGCGGAAAAGCTCACCGGCCAGATACATGCTGGTCCATAAACCGTCGTTGTCGCTGTCGACAAGTGTTCCCGTTGAAAAATCACCCGGTTCACTCATGGAAAATGCACAGTTCAAACCATGCCTAATATGTCGTTTTCGTGTAACCTTATCAAAGTGCTCCGCTTTTTGCTCAAGGGTCATCGGCTCAAAGTGAATAATGCTCAGGCTGTTCTCACTGAGAATCAGTACGGAGTTGTCCGGGCCTTTCGATATATCTATGACGTTGTCATCAACGAGCCAGCGTTTCGATGCATAGTAATTTGTCTGGCCGTCACCGTCTAAGGCAAAAGCTCCTCGGGGCGTCCCGAACCAGACCGATTCGCCGATTTGCCTGACGCAGCGTATATCTGTGCAGGGCAATTTCTTTTGCAGGTCCGATCGCGGCTTCAAGGAGTCCGCATCCAGTTCGAGGTACCCATCCTGAGTGCCGATGACGAGGACTGTATCGTTTTTTATTAATTCCATGCAATTCAAATTGCCGCTCTCGAAAACTGTAGCGACCTTCTTGCCGGGACTGAAACATTCGAGCCTGTCGTCGAACAACAGTAGAAAGCGGCCGCGTGTCTGGTCGAACAAGATTTGCTTTGCCCCGGTTTGAGCTGTGTCCCACTTGTCAACGCATTTGCCCTGATTAAAATATGCGAGAGAGTTTTTCCCTGCCAGCAGAAAATCGAAGCTGTTTCCCGGCGTAAACAATCCGGCATCAGGCATTTTGTGGGGCATAAGCAGCCGGCCAGCCCATGCATTGCTTAGAACGGCCTTGTCAGTTAAGTAGATGAATTGGCCGCGATATGTCTCCAGGCTTTTTATCTCCATATCAGCCAGCGGCCTGTAACTGAGCTCCGGCACAAGCCGGCCATTATGAACCTGCAAGAGCCCCTTGTTCGATAAGACCAGAACCCGGCCATTTCTATCGGAGCGCACGATAGACAATTTTGTGCCGGTCAGCTCTTCGGAAACCGGGATTTTCTCCGGGAAATCCTGAATAAAAGGACGGTCCTCGTAGAAATGCCGAACATTTTTTGAATAAGCAGTGGGAACGGTTATTAGTAAACCGCAGATTGCCGCGCAGAAAATACTTATTTTCATATTATCCTAACTATCTAATTCGGTTGTTATATTCATCATGGGCAGCGGGATTAAGTATGTTATTCGAATAAGCCATGGAGAACATTGTAATAGTCTCGAGCGGGTATTCAAGGAAAATTCAAGCATTACGAATGACTATATAAATTAACGCCGGAAGAATAGTCAATGGCGATATTATCCGGCTTCCAGCGGTTGGGGTTCCGGATCGGAAGATTTGATATGGCGGCAAGTTTTGTGTGGATTTGATATAACGCGTGAAATAAAATAATCCGCTTTGTCGGTTGAGTGTTGCGAACGACTCAATTGCGTTTGCGACGGTATATCAATTAGAGTAATGAAGAATTTCAAGGAGATTACAATGAAGAACATTGTTGGTTTGGTTTTTGTTGTTGGATTGTTCTTCGCCGGTTGTGCAGAGAAAGAAGCTCATCCTGTTATTGTTTCTCCGACAGATGAAGGCAATTCGGATTCCCTCATGCTTGAGGCTTCTGCCGAGCCGGTGAGCACACAAAAGGCAACGACGGAGAGTACTACGAAGCAGGCCGATGAGTACCGTGAACCTGATGTTATCTTTGTTCCTACGCCGCAGGACGTGGTGGACAAGATGCTGGAGTTGGCGCAAGTTAAAAAGGAGGATTTGCTCTATGATCTCGGCTGTGGTGACGGCCGGATCGTCGTCACGGCGGCAAAAAGGTACGGTTGTAAGGCTGTCGGTTACGATATAGACCCCGAACGTGTAAAAGAGTCGCTGGAAAACGTGCAAAAGAACAACGTCGGACACCTGGTTAAAATCGAGCAGAAGGACATCTTCACCCTCGACCTGGAGCAGGCAAATGTAATCACTCTCTACCTGCTGCCGAGTCTGAATGTGAAGCTGATCCCGCAGTTGGAGAAGCTCAAGCCGGGCTCGCGGATTGTCTCGCACGACTTCCGGATGAGAGGAATCGAGCCGGATAAGGTTCTCGATTTTCATTCCAACGAAGACCAGGATGAGCATAAAATATTTCTGTGGACGACGCCTCTGACCAAAAGGGAGAATAAAAATCAGGATTCTGCTCAGGATAATTTCTCTGAATAGCCGTGCAGAAACGGCATCGTCTTTATCGGCAACATAAGCTCGAGCAATATTGGTCAATCGAAAAAAGAGGCCTATACCGTGTTGAACGGTATAGGCCCCTGATTGATACAAAATCTCGTGTAATTCTAACGGATACTACAATCACTCCTAATGAGCAGTTCCCGGCTGATACAGACGAATGTCGTCAATATACATCTTGCCCGAACCGCCGGGGATCGTATTGTTGCCTTGTGTACCGAGACCGATAGCAATCCTGTCGACCTTGGTCAGGTCGATGCCCTGATCGGCAAAGGCCTGCAACGGAATAATCCACTGCGTCCATGCTTCTATCGTTGCAGCAGCCGGGTCATCTTGGACCATAATCGCAGGTGCGCCTGTGATATTGGAGACGGCTATAAACAGTGGTTCAGCAGAGTTAGCCGAATCGCCATAGAACCACAGCGACAATTCCGCAACAGCTTGCTCGGTCCAATCACGGTGGACGGTTAACGTATGCTCCGCCTCCGAATACTTCATATAACCCTGCTTATTGTTGTCATAGGAAATCGGCATAGACTTACCGCCACCATGGACAATAGTCTCCTCGGTGTAAGAAGGGGATGTTTCATCGCCAACCGCAGCGCCGGTGCCGTTGCCAGGATAGTAAGGATCAGTACCCGGTGACCCATAGCCAAGCCCATCATGCCATGCGTACCATATCTGGTTCTCGCCGGCATTATAGTCTTCAAAATCGTCTATCCCGATGAAATCGGCAACAGTAAAGCTCCATACTTTGCCCCTGCTGATTATCCCGTCAATATCGTACTCGTCGATACGCCAGTAATAAGGTCCGCCGCCCCATTCAATATCGGATGAAATGTTGTAAACGGCATCGTTCTGTCGCCCTCGGTATATTCCTGTCGTATCAGACGCATCGGCATTTGCAACGGCGTCTTTATCAATCCCGAAGTAAACATCATGCTGAAATGCATTATCTCCCGGCGACCAGCTAAGAGTCGCCGCCTCTGTGATGTAAGGTGTTGTGCCATTAGCGGGATTCGGGTCCCAGGCAAGTAACGGGTCGCCTCTCATAACCTGCTTAATCTCGTCTAAAGTTAAAGCCTTATCGTAAAGCTGGACGTCACTGAGCCAGCCTTGCCATCGTCCTCCGCCG